>JABXHZ010000433.1 GCA_013373335.1 Cyclobacteriaceae bacterium
AGTTGGGATTCAACAACTTTGATCAAATGATGGGCCGGCACAACTCCTGACTCCCTCCAAAGGATTTTTCCTTTTTGGAAAAGGACCAAAGTAGGCACTCCACGTACCTGAAAAGTTGAAGCTGCCAGTGGGTTTCGGTCCACGTCTACTTTCACTATTTTCAATCGATCCCCCAATTGCTTGGCCGTATCTTCCAAAATTGGCTGCATCATTTTGCAAGGGCCACACCAGGTAGCGAAGAAATCCACTAACACGGGAGTATCCCCATTGATCAATTCCTGAAAGGTTTTTGGTTGTGCACTCATAATCAGCAAATTTTAATGATGCAACAAATATAGAGGCTCTCTATCCGCTCAATCAGTAATTTTTATCACAAGAGCCCCAATTCTCAAATTTTAAAAAGTGCTAAAAAACCCTCACTTGGGAATAAATTTCCTATTTTCGTCCGTCGAAAATTAACGTATTGATGCTCAATTTTAAGCAACTCAATAACATCACCGGTTGGGTGATGTTTGTGATCGCAACACTTGTTTATATACTTACTGTCGAACAAACAGCTAGTTTTTGGGATCCGGGAGAGTTCATCGCTGTTTCCTATAAATTACAGGTTCCTCACCCTCCAGGTGCACCTTTCTTTCTCTTGGTGTACCGAATGTTTAGTTTTTTGGCCTTCGGAAACACCTTGGAGATTGCCTATTGGATGAATGTGGGTTCGGCAGTTTTCTCTGGCCTAACTATCCTATTTCTATTTTGGTCTATCACCCTTTTTGGTAGAAAACTCCTAGGTATTATTCCCGGCCAAGAAAGTAAAGGCCAAACAATAAGCCTTTTGGGAGCGGGTATTGTTGGGTCTTTGATTTACACATTTTCAGATAGCTTCTGGTTCTCTGCAGTAGAGGCTGAGGTATATGCGATGTCTTCCTTTTTTACAGCGATTGTGATTTGGGCTTTTTTGAAATGGGATGTTATCGAAGACCCGAAAGAAGCTAATAAATGGATGATTTTCATTGCCTATTTAGTAGGGCTTTCGATTGGAGTTCACTTGTTGAACTTGGTTACACTTCCCGCCTTAGCTTTGATTTATTACTTCAAAAAGTATCCAAACCCTAACTTGAAAGGTGCAATTGCTGCATTTTTCTTCGGGGGTGTGGCATTGGTAATCATCAATAACATTATTATCCCCGGCTTGCCAAGTTTAGCAGGCTCCACTGAGATTTTCTTTGTCAATAGCCTAGGACTTCCATTTGGTTCAGGAATTGTTTTCTTCATCGCGGCATTTTTCTCCGCCCTGTACTTCGCTTATCGGTACTCTTACAAAAAGGAAATGGCAGGTCTGAATACGATTTTGCTATCCTTGATTTTTATACTCATTGGTTACAGCTCCTATACCCTGATTGTCATCAGAGCCAACCAAGACCCTGTTATTAATGAGAATGGTCCAAAAGATATCATCAGCTTTGTATCCTACCTGAAACGGGAACAGTATGGCTACCGACCTCTTCTCCATGGACAGTATTTCACTGCTAAATTGGTAGATCAAGAAGAAGGTGATCCGATCTATAGAAAGGGGAAGGATAAATATGAAATTGCCGATTACCAGCTAATCAATACCTACGAAAAGGAAAAAACCACTATTCTTCCCAGAATCTATTCCACACAGGAAAATCACAAGCGGATCTATCGCCAAAAACTAGGATTACGAGAAGGACAAGAACCTACATTCGGGGATAATTTGTACTTTATGTTCAGCCACCAGTTAGGACATATGTACTGGCGTTATTTCATGTGGAATTTCTCCGGACGGGAAAGTGATTTCACTGATGCTCCTTGGATTGGATTGACAGATGCATTATCGGATAAATACCCCGATTACATCAAAGAAAACAAAGGCCACAACAATTATTTGATGCTTCCACTTTTGCTGGGCATTATCGGGCTTTTTTTCCAAGCTAAAGTAGACCCCAAGTCGTTCTATGTGAACTTGATGCTCTTCCTGATGATGGGAGTAGTCTTGGTACTCTATCTTAATTCTCCCCCAGTCGAACCTCGAGAGCGAGATTACATCTACGTAGGTAGTTTTTATGCCTTTGCTATTTGGGCTGGTTTGAGTGTGATCGCAATCGCTCAGGGACTCCAAAAATTCACAAAGAACCTTACTACCGCCGGAATAATAGCTACTTTATTGACATTACCGGTGGCAGGTTTGATGGCTTCTGAAAACTGGAATGACCACAATCGTCATGGACGATATTTCTCTGTGGATGCGGCTAGGAATTTCTTGGCTTCATGTGCACCGAATGCAATCTTATTTACTGGCGGAGATAATGATACCTTCCCACTTTGGTATGTACAAGAAGTGGAAGGTTTCCGGACAGACGTTCGAGTCATTGTCTTGAGCTATTTTGACACCGACTGGTATGTGGACCAAATGACCCGACCAGCAAATGAATCTGCCCCACTTCCATTCTCCCTTGCTCCGGAACGCTATCAAAAAGGAACCAATGATGTGCTCTTTGTGATGGAGCGGGATGGTTTGGATGCAATTTCCGCACGAGAATACCTGAAGCTTTTGAATTCCGGATCTGATCTTTTGAAAATGCAAACTGGAGGAAAAAGCGAAATCAATATGGTTCCTTCCAGAAACTTAATCTTAGAAGTAGACAGCGCTTCGGTATTCCAAAAAGGAATCATTCCTTATGAATTTGAACCGCTTTTTACACCTCAAATCAATTTGCAGGTAAAGGGACAATACGTCAGCAAAGGAACCATGATGTTGATCGATCTGATCGTATCCAACAACTGGGAACGACCAATCTATTTCAATAATACTTCCCTTGCTACGATTGGATTAAACTTGGAAGATCATGTGGTCATGGAGGGATTAACTTATCGCCTTCTACCAATTCGTAAACCTTCCTTCATTCGCGAAGAGTTAGTGAATGCGGAATTGGCCTATGAAAATTACATGAATAAGTTTGCCTTCCGTGGAATGGATGACCCGAATGCTTATTTGGATGAGGAGTACCGACGATTTGCTTCCAATCATAGAAGTACTGCAAATAGCATTGCCATGGCTCTGTTGGATCGGGATGAGATGGATAAAGCTTCAGAAATACTGAATAAGAACATCCAAGCCATGCCGAATGAAGCAGTTCCTTACGACCTTTCCAATGGCCAATCCGTACCTTTGTTCTTTGAGGTGGGTGAGGATGAAACCGCTTTGGACATCGTGGAAAAAGTATCCAAGCGATCTTTGGATATGATTGAGTTTTACCTAGCTGAAAATCGCGATTATGATCGAGACATGATGATCTCCATCGAAATGATCCGTTATTTTATTCCACTACTGGAAGAGCGGGGCTATGAAGAAAAAGCTGAAGAACTTCGCTTGAGAATGGAATCCTTATTAGGACCGGAAGAATCCGGAACCTTACTACCGAGACGGTAAAAAAACTGAAAAGGCTGGAAATTCTCATTTCCAGCCTTTTTTATTTCTCCTATTTCTTCCAAAGAATATAAAACAAATCCAAGCCTTCTGCCGGATCCTCCACTAAAGGATAATCATCATGGCTAATCTGAACTACAGATTCTCCTTGCTGTTGATGAAGCTTGTTTCGATTCATTCGATTCAGAATTTCATAAGGCATACGGAGGATCCACGCAGGAAGCCGATGTTGCAGATCCAAGACATCGAAACGCATGATTTTTTGTACGGATTTCCGATTGGCTTCGTGGTAATTCCACACTTTTTCATTTCCACCTATTCCTTTTGCCTCTACCTTGTCGAAAATCCCAGCAGATAAATCAATCAGCTCCTGAGGCACATATTCTCGTACATGCCATGGGTTTCTTGATAAAGTATGTGTATTGTTTGGCGTAGAAATAATCGCTTTACCTCCAGGACGGAGCATTCGATAAATCTCTTTTAAAAACATATAATCATCCTGAATATGTTCGATGACCTGAAAACTTACGATAGTATCAAAGCTTTCATCTTCAAAATCCCTAAAAGGTGGAATTACTGCCTGACGAAAATCGACTCCAGGGAATTTGCTTTTTAAATCTTGGATTACATCTCCAATCTTATCAATCCCAATGTATGACTCGGCCAAGGGAAGCAAAGTTTCCACTCCTCTACCCTCTCCACAGCCTATTTCTAGCAATTTTCCACTAATCCAAGGCTTTGCAGCAATGTATGCTTTGAGTAATCGTTGGTGAATTGGATTGTCACTGACCAACTTATCTGAGGCAATTTCCGTAGTGTAGGTAGCCATGTAAAATTTTACTATTTTGGCAAAAGTAAGTTTAATTTTTAAAACCACTGAAATCGAACCAATGAAGCAGAAAAACCTCCTGATTCGGATATTTTTTCTCCTTATTCTCAGCTTACCATTTTCTCTATCCGCTCAGCAAACGCTGAGCAGTTTGAATCAGGCCTTACGCTATTCAAGGTATTCACGATTGGGGCTAAAAATCATACCCTTGAAAGTAGATAACAACCAATATCGGGTTCAGTTTCTGGCAGAAAAGATTGAAGAAAATCCAGATTTCAATGCCTACAGTTTTTCATTTGCTGTTTTGAGCAGCTATGATCAGGAGATTGAGCCAGAGGACACACAACTCTTTGCATCCGGAGACCTGAAATTTGATACAGAAAGACATTGGGTTTTTGAAAAAAACATTCAAATACCTGCCGGACAAGACGAAGCTATCGTACTATTCACTGCTTTAGATACCCGGCAAGGAGATGAATATTTCTTCCACTTGGACCTCAAAAGCCCCTATGTAGGAGATCATCCCACATTTGGAGCGTATTATGCGAATGAAGTCCCCTTTGATCAAAATTACTTGAATACGGGAGAAGCTTTGTTATTCAAAACAACACAGGGACCTAGCATTCATTCCTTTTTTTATCCGATGGAGTTTGAAGTTCCCTACCCTCCTATGGAAACCAAACCCGCCCCCGTTCCCAAAGAATTAGAAGTAGTGGATCAAGGAGACTTCTTGGAAAACGTCCCAAAGGCATTGGATTTAGAAGGCTATTATTTCTTCCAGCAGGACACAAGCGAACTTGCAGGTCTTTTGATTAAAACCACCCATGAGGCATTCCCAAAAGTGAGAGATTGGGATGAAATGGTACAAATGGTCACCTACATCTCTACCCGTAAAGAGCATGAAGATTTGCTTTTGGCGCAGGATAAAAAGAAAGCACTTGATCAATATTGGCTGAAACTCACCCGAAATCCTGAAATCGCAAAAGACCTGATACGAGAGTATTTTCGACAGGTTGAATTCGCCAACATTCTATTCACTGATTTCAAGGAAGGGTGGAAAACCGACAAGGG
>JABXHZ010000258.1 GCA_013373335.1 Cyclobacteriaceae bacterium
AAAAAGCCTTGACTGAAACAAACGCTGTAAAGAAGACTCAGGCAATTTTGGCTTTAGCCCGACATGGTCAAAAAACCGATGTGATCCCCATGCTTCAGTCCTTGATGAAGATTGATTATGCGGGACTTTCTGAGAAAGAAAGACTAGACTTATTGCGTACAATAGAAGTGATTTTGTATCGATTTGATATGGATGCAAATCCTATCAAATCCGATTTGGTGGCTTATCTTTCTCCAAATTTCCCGTCAGAAGATAATCTTTTGAATCGCTCACTTTCAGTACTTTTGACTCATCTGGATGCCCCTGATGCAGTAGCGAAAACCTTGGCTTTGCTCGAGACTGCTAAAGATGATGCAGACTATCAAAAAACCTTTACTTCTTCTGCAGAGCTGATTTTTCGAAACCCTCAGTATGGCCTGGATATCGCTAATATGCTAGCGAATGTACCTCCAGCTCAGGCTACGTATTTTGCTACGGTTTTGGGAGGCGCTGAGACAGGTTGGACTCCAGAAATACGAGAGGAGTATTTCGCTTGGATCAAGAATGCGCTAACCAATTACAAAGGAGGCAGAAGCTATGTAGGTTTCTTGGATCGTACCCGAAAAATGGCTTTAGCCCATGTGGCTCCCGAGGATTTTGAAAAGTATGATGAATTATCCGGCGGGAAATTATTGACATCCAGTGGGAATGATATTGCGAATACAGGGATCCAACCGGAAGGTCCTGGAAGAAACTGGACAGTTGAAGAAGCCCTATCCGTGGTGGATACCCTTGAGGCTAGAGATTTTGTCAGAGGGAAAGCTATGTATCAGGCCACTCTTTGTCAATCTTGTCATACCATGCAGGGCGAAGGTGGGATAATTGGTCCGGATTTAACCCAATTGGGAACTCGCTTTTCTAAGAAAGACATTTTGGAGGCAACTATTAATCCGAGTGATGTGATTTCAGAGCAATATCATGCTACTGTTTTTGAATTGAAAGGAGGAGGCTCGGTGGTAGGACGACTGACCAATGAGGATGATGTGAATTATTATGTTTCACAAAACCCTTTTGCACCCGATGATCTTCGAACAGTACCAAAAAATACCGTTTCTTTCACTAAAAACTCGGATGCTTCCATCATGCTTCCAGGTCTTATCAATCGATTGAACGAGGAAGAATTAAGGGATTTGATGGCTTATCTGATTTCAGGCGGGAATGAAAACCATGAAGTATTTCAAAATCAATGAAAAGGTAATTTTTGATTAGAAGGAAAAAGATTGGATGAGTGTCTGATTGGCTTATTTCATTCCTGCAGGTGACAATTGTCATTTTTAAGTTGGGATTTGGAAGGTAATATTGATTATCAATTCCAGAAGCCATGAAATCGAATCGTCTTTCCAAGAAAAGTATTTTGCAAGCCTGTAAAATCAAGCAGGAATCAACTATTTCCGACTTCGAACAGGAGTTGAAAAATATTCGTGAAAACATTATCAATCACGATGAAAGTGCAAGCCAGTCCCAAAAAGGGAGTAGCAGCGAAAACGAAATGATTGTGAGGCTGGAACATGAACTTACTTTCCTAAAGAAGGAACTTCGTATTCTGGAATCGATTGACCCAGAGAAGGACTTTGAATTTGCTGATGAAGGAGCTGTAGTTGAAACGGATCAAAGGACTTTCTTTATTTCGACCTCTATTGAGCAGGTGGATGTTAATGGAAAGTCTGTTTTTGGAGTTTCTATCAAAGCCCCGATTTTCCAAGCCATGAAAGGGAAAAAGAAAGGGGATTCCTTCGAAGGTGGAGGAATCCACTATTTTATCAAAGATGTTTATTAGGGTTTTTCAGTCATTCCCGAACGATCGGCAATCCTTGCTGATACCAAGCTTGGATGCCTCCTTGTAAATGATAGACGTTGGTAAAGCCCATTTCTACCAACTGTTCTGCAGCTTCTCTACTTCTAGCTCCAACTGCGCAATATAGAAGTACCGGTTCGTCCTTTGGAAGTTCCGCTACTTTTTTCTGAAAATCAGCTTGATAATAATCGATTTCGATAGCTCCCTCAATTTTTCCTTGGGCTATCTCCCCAGGAGTTCTGACATCTAGAATATTTCCGGTTCCACCCAATTTTTTAAATTCTTGTGGGCTAAGATTAACAACCGCAACGCCGGTCGAAGAAGAATTTTGATTGGATCCTTTATCTGATTGGCAAGATGCTACAATCAAAAGAAGGAATAGGAAAAAAGGGGTAAAATATTTCATTTCAACGGTTTTTGACAAATGTAGCAGGATTTGAGGGTGTCTTTCTGTGAGAAAAATTACTAAAAGAATTTAATCAAACGTGCTGATCAATTAAAATTCCATTCCCATCTGGATCAAATAATAAAATACTGCCAGGCCCTTTACCCTTCGGGTCCGTTTCTTGAGCCAGAGGAATTCCTTGGTTTTTCAGGGATTGCTGAATTTCCCGCACATCATCGAAACGTTCAAGTTGCTTGGCATCCTGGTCCCAACCTGGATTGAAGGTCAAAATATTTTTATCAAACATTTCGTGGAAAAGACCGATTAGCGTTTGTTCATTTTTCATAATCAGGTAGTTCATGTCATCGCTTCCAGCAAAGACAGAAAAACCCAACTGCTCATAAAATTTCTTGGAGGCCTGCAGGTCCTTGACCGAAAGGCTGATAGAAAAAGCGCCAAGTTTCATAATAGAATGATCTGATGAATCAATAAGATAGCTATTTCCTTCCGATCTTTCAGAATTCCATTTTTCAATTGAAATATTGTTTTTTCTCTTTTATCCTTTTTTGGGTTTGAAAATTCCGAACTTTTTATTCACTTCATCCCAAACCCACTTAAGCATGAAAAAACTATTTCTATTCCTTTTTCTTCTCCCTGTTATTTCCTTG
Source organism: Cyclobacteriaceae bacterium (assembly GCA_013373335.1). Taxonomy (GTDB): domain Bacteria; phylum Bacteroidota; class Bacteroidia; order Cytophagales; family Cyclobacteriaceae; genus Algoriphagus. Next base: position 2,888 of record JABXHZ010000258.1, read on the forward strand.
GCTCAAAATCATAAAGAGAATATCCAAACCATTTTCAATTTAGAGTTGACCGAGGGCCATACCTATGAGAACCTCAGATATCTCTGCAAGGACATCGGTCATCGGCTTTCTGGCTCCCCCCAAGCAGCAGCTGCGGTGGAATATACCCGCCAACTCATGGAAAGCTATGGATTTGATACGGTTTATTTACAACCTGTGATGGTTCCCCATTGGGTGAGAGGTGGAAAAGATGAGGTAAAGATTGTTAATTCAGAAAAATTCGGTACAGTGGATCTTCATGCTTTAGCTTTGGGGAACACTAAGGGCACTGGACCAGGTGGATTGGTGGGAGAAGTGGTGGAGGTACAAGGGCTGGATGGTTTGCGAGCATTAGGTGAAGCAGCACGGGGTAAAATTGTATTTTATAATCAACCGATGGATCCTACCAAAGTCAATACTTTTCAGGCCTATAGCGGTGCTGTAGGACAAAGGAGTTCAGGAGCTGCTGAAGCTGCAAAATATGGGGCGATAGGAGTAATCGTCCGCTCAATGAGCAATCGCATTGACCATATCCCTCATACAGGGAACCAACGATATAATCCGGATTTTCCGGAAATCCCCTCTCTTGCAATTAGCACCAAGGATGCAGAGTTGCTTAGCGATCTTCTGGAAGAACAAACTGACCTGCAAGTATTCCTGAGATCTAAAGGGGAAATGAAAGGAGATGTTTTGTCCTACAATGTCATTGGAGAAATTAGAGGTACAGAAAAACCAGAAGAAATCATCGCTGTAGGTGGACACTTGGATTCTTGGGATGTAGGTGAAGGCGCCCATGATGATGGAGCAGGATGCATGCAAGCCATTGAGGTTTTGCGGATATATAAAGAATTGGGTTGGAAACCAAAGCGTACCATTCGGGCGGTAATGTGGATGAATGAGGAAAACGGACTCATGGGAGGAAGGGAATATGCTCGGGTAGCAAAAGAAAATGGTGAAAAGCATATTGCTGCTATCGAGTCTGACTCGGGAGGTTTTTTGCCTATCGGTTTTTCCTCTACTGGAACAGATAATCAGCGTTCTAAATTGGCCTCATGGCGAGAATACTTTACACCCTATAACATTTGGAAATTGGATGTACCGGGTGGAGGAGCTGATATCGGTCCGCTTCGCGACCAAGGACCTATTTTGATTGGATTACATCCGGATTCCCAGCGCTATTTCATCTACCATCATACGGCTGCAGATGTCTTTGAGGCAGTTGATCAACGGGAACTGGAATTAGGGGCTGCAGCCATGACGGCTTTGGTTTACCTAATCGAACAAGAGGGTATTTGATGACTAAAAAAAAGGAAAAGAATCCTGAAATCAGTATCCTTATTCCCTTCAAAAATGATGAGAAGTGGATAGAGGAATGCCTGGATTCCATCCTTAATCAGAGTTTTCCGGATTTCGAGGTGATCGGGATAGATGATTTTTCCCAAGACAAAAGCAAAGCCATTTTTCAAGCTTATGTC
>JABXHZ010000304.1 GCA_013373335.1 Cyclobacteriaceae bacterium
AAGAACCAATCGAGAATCCCCAGCTATTTCAAAAGTCACGGAAGCTTCGGTCTCTGTCATAAGTTTTAACCCTAATTTTTGGGAATAAAAAGCCTTGGCCTTAGCGAGATCCCGGTAGTACCAATTCAACTCCTGTCCCAAAATCCCAAAGTCTTCCAAATCTCGAAAAGGAGAGTTTTGCTCTAACAATTCGTTGATTTTCCATACCGGATACCCTAGCAATCTTCCCAATCTACGGGAATTTTGAAGCTGACTAGCCAAAGAACCATCCGAATCTTGGATCGTGGATTTCAAACTCTGATAAGCTGCCAGTTCATTTCCAGAGTAAAAAATCAATACTTCCTCTCCTTCCTGCAGCGCATTTGGGAAAAGGAGATTTTGGGGAAAATCAGATTCTCTGAAAAATTCTATTTGATATTTCTGGGCTAATCGCTCCGCCTCAGGGATAAACAAATCCAATTCAGCGCTTCGCATAGGAGGTCCCAAAGCGATCGGCTTGACTCCAGCCGCTACCATTTCAGCAAAAGATTCCACTTGACCGGATTCTCTTTCAAAGCTTTTGGATTGGCAAGCTACTGCGAGATAAGCAAGAAGGAAGAAAAACCAGGACTTAATTTTCATGAAAAGAATGTTTTGGCATTGAAGATACCGAATTAAGGGCTTTTCATAAACTCCATGCAGCCATCCAAATAAAATTCGCATCCTTAAAAAACAAATCGAATTTTTATTTTTCTAAGTTCCATAAAATCAAATTCTTATATTGAACCTGCTTATTTTATTATTCTAATTTTCAATACATAGCCTTCCTTAACAAATTTTCTATGGAACTCATCATTAACAACCTTTCCAAAACTTATCCTAATGGTGTCAAAGCATTGAACGGGATATCGCTCACTATTCCTCAAGGAATGTTTGGTCTATTGGGACCAAACGGAGCCGGAAAATCCACCTTAATGCGAACAATAGCAACCTTACAAGAAGCTGATTCGGGAACAATTCAACTGGATGGAATCGATGTCCTTCATGAAAAACAGGCCGTCCGGGAACGTTTGGGATACCTGCCACAGGATTTCGGTCTTTACCCTAGAATCAATGCGGAGACCATGCTGGATCATATTGCACAAATGAAAGGCATAGGAAATAATTCAGAACGGAAAGAGGTTGTTGCCTCGCTTTTGAACCGCGTCAATCTTTACAAGGATCGAAAAAAAGCTTTGGGGACTTACTCTGGAGGTATGAGACAACGGTTTGGAATTGCTCAGGCTCTGGTCGGAAATCCCAGTTTGATTATCGTCGACGAACCGACAGCAGGTCTGGATCCTTCTGAAAGAAACCGATTTTATAATCTTCTTTCTGAAATCGGCGAAAATACAATTGTTATTCTTTCTACCCACATTGTGGAAGATGTCAATACGCTATGCTCCAACATGGCCATCATTTGCACTGGGGAAGTATTGATGCAAGGAACACCAAAAGATGGGCTGGCTTTGGTAGATGGTAAAATCTATCAAAAGTCTATTGAAAAATCAGAATTGGATCATTATAGACAGGACTTTAATGTAATCTCCACCAAATTGATCTCAGGTAAATTGAGTCTAAGAATTGAAAGTGAAACGGATCCTGGAAACGGATTTGAACCTACCTCAGCTGATCTGGAAGATGTGTACTTCAGCTTTATCTCCAAGAAAGTAGACCCTATCACTATTTAATTTTTAGACCATGTTCAAAGACATCTTTTTATTCGAACTCAAATATCGCTTTAGCAGGCCTGCTACTTGGATTTACTTTCTGCTTTTGCTGGTAGTTGCCACATTATTGATTGGCTTTGGTAATACACCGGCCTCTGAAAAAGTCTACCATAATGCTCCAATTGTAATAGCAAATTTACTATTACTGATTTCTATTTTCGGAATTCTGATCGCCTCAGCAGTCATGGGAGTGCCCTTGTATCGGGATTTGGAACATAAAACCGGCACTTTCCTATTTAGCTACCCCATTACGAAGTTTGGGTATTTCATGGGAAGGTTTTGGGGTTCCTTTGTGACCCTTTTGTTCATCTCTCTTGGAGCGCTTTTAGGGATTTATCTTGGTAGCCTGTTGGGTCCTGCATTTGGGACCGAGGCTGAGCGATATGGGCCTAATTTGTTGGTAAATTACTTCCAACCTTGGTTTACCCTCCTCCTACCCAACCTTTGGTTAGCAAGCGCTTTGTTTTTTGCTTTAATCATTTTCACAAGAAATATTCGATCGATTTATTCCGGTGGAATTGTAGTTTTTATCATCTACTTGTTGGCTAATTTTCTCTCTCAGGATATCGAAAACAAAGACCTGGTTCAAATCATCGACCCATTTGGAATAAACTCCTTCAATCTTCAGACCCGATACCTGACCCCTTATGAGCAAAACAGCTTTTTCCTCCCATTAGAGGGAAACTTACTTATCAATCGAATCCTTTGGATTAGTGTTGGATTAATACTATTTGCCGCTTCCTACTTCCGGTTTAGCTTCAGTTATTTCTTTCAGACGGCGCAGAAAAAGAGTAAAGCCCAGAAGGAGGAATCTACCGGCATAGTCCAAAAAATGATTTCTGTAATCCCGGACTTTTCTAAAAAATACCAATGGAACAGTCTTAAAACACTTACGCGAATCGAGGTTCAGAACATTACCAAAGACGTGTATTTCCGCTCAATTTTATTGGGTGGGCTGATCTTCTTGATATTGGACTTTTGGATTGGAATGACTCTTTATAGCGTCCCCAATTATCCCTCCACCTCTTTTTTGATGGAGTACAAAACCTTCGATTACAACCTCTTTGTATTTATCAT
>JABXHZ010000184.1 GCA_013373335.1 Cyclobacteriaceae bacterium
TGTGCTTTGGAGTTAGCAGATATCCTTTCAAAAAAAGGAACGAATTGAACTTTAGAAAGCATGACTTCTAAAGCTCCATATCTTCATATGAAAAGACGAAGAACAGGTATTCTTTCATGAATTCAGAATCTATAAATCATCAAACAAAACGAGTGCTTCCAGCCATTTTGGCTACGGCCATTTTTATGTTGATGCTGGATTCCACCATTTTGAACACTTCCCTTCCAGCAATTGCAGAAGATCTGAATGAATCCCCACTGAACATGGAGAATGCTATCATCAGTTATGTGCTGACGGTAGCATTGCTAATGCCCATCAGTGGTTTTTTAGCCGATCGATTTGGCACCAAAAAAGTATTCATTGCTTCCTTAATCCTTTTTGCTTTGGGGTCCCTTTTTTGCTCCATTTCCCAAAACCTAACCCAACTTGTTATTTCCCGTGTGGTCCAAGGTGTAGGTGGTAGTATGATGACCCCCGTGGGAAGATTAACCCTCATCAAAACCTTCCCGAAAAACGAGTTGGTTCGGGCCATGAATTATGCCATTGTCCCAGCTTTAATTGGACCTATTCTGGGGCCGCTAGTTGGTGGATACATGGTCGATTATGTTTCTTGGCATTGGATTTTCCTGATCAATCTGCCGATTGCTTTGGGGGGAATTTTGTTAAGTATCTTCTTCCTACCAGATTACCAATCCGAATCTTCAGGATTTGATATCAAAGGCTTTTTGATTTTTGGAGCTGCTACCTTTATTCTATCCATTTCTTTGGAACTGCTAGGAAACACAATCCAAACCACTCCTTTATTATTGGGGTTATTTCTAGGCTTCCTGCTGCTCTATTTTTATTATCGGCATGCTCGGAAACAAGATGAACCCATTTTTCCATTGGAACTTTTCCAAGTTCGTACCTTCCGGGTTGGGATTGTTGGAAATCTTGTGACCCGTCTGGGTATCAGTTCGGTTCCGCTATTATTGCCTCTCATGATCCAGATTGGTTATGGAAAATCTGCGGTTACCTCGGGATGGATCGTAGCTCCAATGGCATTAACCGCGATGGTTGGAAAGACGGTCGTGATCAAAATTCTCAAACGCTTGGGTTATCGGACTACATTGATATTCAACACCCTAGTCATCGGATTTTTAATCAGCTCATTTGCCATTCCAGGAATTGAAAACTCGATTTACTGGCATGTCCCCATCATTGCTATTTTGGGGTTTTTCAATTCCATTCAGTTCACCTCCATGAATACTATCGCCATCGCTAATTTGAGGCCCTACCATACCAGTAGCGGGAACTCTTTGCTTTCGGTAAATCAACAGCTAGCAATAGGATTTGGAGTGGCTTTTGGCTTGATTGTTCTTAAGCTCTTTGAGGGAGACATACGTCTAATTCAGAATGAAATTCACAATGCTTTCCGATATACTTTTTTGGTAATTGGAGGGTTGACGATGCTTTCTTCCCTGGTATTTAGAAAGCTGCATTTCCGGGACGGAGATAATCTCCAATCGCAAAGGTGATTGCCTAAGAAAGTTTATTCAATCAAGGTAAATACCATCTGACGGAATTTCCAACCTGTTTCTTCCCCATTTCCGGCACCGGAAGTTTGCTTAAAGATCAACCCAATGATATTCTCTTTAGGATCCGCAAAGTACTGTGTATTGAAATATCCACCCCAATCAAAAGTGCCTTCACTTCCTATACCTCCTGTCGCAACACCTTGTTCCGTCACCAAACCAAAGGCCAAGCCATATTTTTTATCTCCCTGCATCAAATCCCCAACCTGGTTTTTCATCATGGTCTCAATAGTTTGAGAACTCAAAATCCGCTTTCCATTTAATTCACCTCCATTCAGGTACATTTGAAGAAACTTAGCATAATCGGCTGTGGTGCTGGATAAGCCCGCTCCGCCTGAGAAAAATCGTTTTGCTCCTTTTCGAGGGTAGTCGGGATCATAAAAGGTTACGGGAAACGGCTGCCATTTTCCTTCCCTGTAAGTATGTACGGTCACCAAGCGCGGAGCTTGCTCTGAAGAAAGATAAAAGCGAGTATCACTCATCCCCAGAGGATCAAAAATCCGCTCTTTCAAAAAGACATCGAAAGGTTTTCCACTGATTACTTCAATGAAATAACCTAACACATCCAAGCCTTCAGAATAAGTGAATTTAGCTCCCGGATCATGATGAAGAGGCAGTTTGGCCAGTCTAATGACACTCTCCTTAATGGAGATATCTTCAGTAGTAAACAAATCAACCACTCCGGCTTTGTGATATATCATCTTCATCCGCTCATCCCCGTCAATCACGCCATAGCCTATTCCTGAGGTGTGAGTTAACAAATGACGAATGGTAATTTCCCGACTTGCCGGTCGGGTCGTATAGGTAGTATCTCCATAACGAAATCCAGCCAAAACCTGAGGATTCTTAAATTCAGGAATGTATTTGGATATGGGGTCATCCAGACGAAAATGCCCCTCCTCCCATAGTATCATGACGGCTGTTGAAGTGATGGCTTTTGTTTGAGAAGCAATCCGGAAGATATTGTCCTTTTTCATGGAAGCGTTAGAAGCAACATCGGACAAGCCTTTTGCTTCGTGATAAACGACTTTGCCATCTTTCAAAACCATGGCCACCAAGCCCGGAACCTGCTGTTCTGAAATTGCTTCATCCAGCATGGCATCCAATTTCTGGACACGATCTTGGATGATTCCATCAATAGTCTGGGAAAAGGCAGAAATTGAAAAAACCCCTGCCAAAAGGAGTAAGTAGATTCTTTTCATAGGATTAGGATTTCCTTCAAATTATTGATTTTTAAAGGAAATTACTACACTAAAAATCAGATCTGCTACTTTAAACTTTCGAGGACTCGTTTAGCGACTGTCTCAGAAGCAGATTCATTCCCCAATTTTTCAAGGATCTCATCATACCCCTGAAGTATTTCACCCTTATGCACGGGATTTGTAAAAATGGAATGAAGTTCTTTTTCAATCTGATTGGGCGAAAAATCATTTTGGATTAACTCTTTCACTACTTCCTTTCCAGCAATCAAATTCACTAAAGAAATATAAGGAACCCGAATGACACGTTTTCCAATCTGATAAGAAATTGGAGAGGTTCGATAAACCACAACTTGCGGAACCCGGAAAAGAGCAGTTTCCAAGGTAGCGGTTCCCGATGTCACAACCGCAACTGTTGCATGTGATAAAAGGTCATAAGTCTGATTAAAAACCACCTTGATTCCCGCTTTTTGCGCAGGGGCATAAAGCTCCTTATCCAGACTATCCACTCCTGCTACTACCCATTGACCTAAAGGAAATTTTGGAACCAACTCAACCATGGTTTGGAGCATAGCTTTCACTTCCTGCTTTCTGCTTCCCGGCAATAAGGCAATGATCGGCGCGTAACTCAATTCATTTTTCTGAAAGAAGAATTCGTGCGCCTTGAATTTTCGGATTTCATCCAAAAGTGGATTCCCAACGTACTCAACCTCCATATCATACTTCTTAAAAAACTCCGGTTCAAATGGAAGGATGCTATAAACCTGATTGGTAAAAGCCTTAAGTTTTAAGGCTCGTTTTTGATTCCATGCCCAAACTTTTGGAGGAATATAGTAGTGAACTGGGATTCTTTTTTCGGTGGCAAATGCTGCGATTTTCATGTTAAAACCTCCATAATCCACCAAAATCAAAGCATCCGGTCTAAATTCAAGCAAATCCTTTTTAACCAACCGAAGGTATTTGAGCACCTTTCGAAAGCCTAATACGACCTCCAAAAAACCCATAAGTGCAACCTCCGCATAATCCACTGCCAACTCCACTCCCACTTCACGGGAATAGCTACCACCCATTCCCCGGAATTCAACATCAGGAGAAAGCTTCTTAATTGCTGTTACCAAATTTGATGCGTGCAAATCACCTGATCGCTCGCCGGAGATAATGTATATTTTTTTCTTTTTTACCACAGAGGACACAGAGCAAAGGTTTCAGTTTCTTAACCTGATTAGACCGTCGACTAACCTCAGCACATTGAAATTTATTAATAAACCTATTCTATACCCACTCAACTTTAAATAGGTTATCATTTGGGCTTTGTGAATATCCCTAATTTTTTTGATACTCTTTAACTCTATTATTATTTGATCTTCAACTACTAGATCTAGGCGATACCCGCATTCTAATTTCAAACCATCAAAATAAACAGGCAAAGGTTTTTCCATTTCAACTTTTAATCCTAAAGACTTTAATCGTTGAAATAAGCAATGTTGATAGGTGCTTTCGAGAAGCCCTGGACCTAATTTTCGATGGACATAAATGGCTTCTCCAATAATTTTCTCGGTGATGTCAAAGTCCCCCATAATTCTATCAAAAAGTATCTTAAATACTACACTTTGAGAAAATACTGAAAAAATAGTTAAAAGAAAACAGAGCAAAAAACTCTGAGCCCTCAGTGGTGCGTAAAATCACTCGCCAAAGTACTCTACAAAATTCCTCGGCGTTTCGTAGAGGGTCAATTTATGCAAGCCTCCGTTTGGAGTGATTTCCTTAATTGCGGGCTCCAAGATTTTCCAAAATTCCATGATGAGGATTTCGCAAGAGGCCATTTTACCTTGCATGAAATCCACGTCCATGTTCAGATTTTTATGATCTACCTTATCAATAACCAATTTTTTAATCAGTGAACTCAACTCCTTCAAGTCCACCACAAAACCTGTTTCAGGATCTGGGATACCTTTCACGGTCACAATCAACTCAAAATTATGCCCATGCCAGTTCACATTGGCGCATGGTCCAAAAACCTCAAAGTTTTTTTCATCGGACCAATTCGGATTCCAAAGCTTATGGGCGGCATTGAAATGCTCTTTTCGGCAAACGTAGATCATCGGCACTAGAAATTCGGTGCAAAGGTAGATAAAAGATCAGAGATAGAAAATTCGTCTAAAATGCAGAAGCCCTGATCGTAATCAGGGCTTCAACAAGAAATTCAAATGATTTTAATCTCCATTCAGTTTTTGAAAAAATAAAACCAAATGGTCTTCTCGAGAAAGATCAAGCTTATTTTCTTTCACGATTTGCTTTGCAAGATCGACATCCTTCTCATTTAAGGATTTGATGATATTATTTGTTTTAGCTCGCACCGATTCCACCTTTTTATTTGAATCAATCAAAAAGAAGCGCTCTTCGAAAACGAATAATTTACCTGGGGTTGGTGCATAACTGTTTTTTGGAGGGGTAACCAAGTCGGAATAAAATTTTCGAACCAAGGTGTACTTTTCTCCTTCTGCAATCACATTCACTAGATCATCAGCCTTTACCCCATCAATCATATCAAACCCTTTTTTGAAAAGTAACCTTGTCAGAAGACCTTGCTCTGAGTTATTGGCAATGACTATGGATGGTCGTTCCAACAAAGCATATTCTACATAGGCTTTATTTAGATAAATCTTATTTCCTGCCTCATTGATTACCTCCAATTCATTTTCATAGATATTGAATTTATAAGCTACATTTTCCTTAAGTCCCGCATTGGAA
>JABXHZ010000168.1 GCA_013373335.1 Cyclobacteriaceae bacterium
GTCGTCCTTGTTGCTTTTATTTTTCCGATCCCGGCAAAGGTTAAACTCACAGCCGACGATCGGTTTGATTTCTGCAGCCATAGCCGCCTTCACAAAATGAAAGGCTCCCATCATATTTCCATGATCTGTCATGGCAATGGCAGGCATATTCATGGATTTAGCTTTGGCTACCATGGCAGGGATTTCCGTAGTTGCCTGCAAAACCGAATATTGTGTATGGACATGGAGATGCGTAAATGGCACATCCTCCAGCTCAGAAATATCTGCCTTGCCAGCCTGCTTTAAAATTTCTTTAGCCGCGACTTTTTGCTCATCCTTTGCTTGGGCAAAATTGGCTTCTCCCAAATCAGGAGCCTCATAAATCACATGCTCCACCAGAATGCCTTCTTCTGGTGGGTGAACTCGCTGAGTGATCAACCCAAAGAAACAACGAGCCGTAGCATCCACGTCATATGCCGCATCGTGCGCATCTCCAAAGCCTTTTCCAAATAATTTTTGGTGTAGCTCTGTCAGGGTTGGCCATTTGTATTTTCCTCCTTTTCCTCCGGGGATCGCACAAAAATCAGTCGATATATCTTTGGTGTCCAGTGGATTAGCTATCAATGGCATTCCTAATTCGGAGCGAAGGAATTCCGAACCAACGACATTGATGTCAAATTCGATATTATGCCCGACTAAATATTTGGCTTCATTGACATCTTTCTCAAAAATCTCTAATACTTCCTGTAAAATATGACCTTCCGCTAATGCTCGCTTGGTGGAAATTCCGTGAACCTTTTCCGCATTGTAAGGAATGGTAAACCCTTCAGGCTTGATGATGTAATTGTGATTGGAAAGTAGTTTTCCTGTGGCGTCGTGGAGCTGCCATGCCAATTGAACTAGTCGGGGCCAATTGTCCAAATCGGACATGGGGGCATTGTAATCGCGAGGTAATCCAGTGGTTTCGGTATCGAAAATAATATACATACAGCACAGAAAATTGAGGCTTCAAATTAGGGGAATTCGATCAGTCAAAAAAGCGGAGTGGCAGGAATTGTCAGAGATATTCCACCAACTAGAAGTAAGAGTTTTTTAGGGGGTTCAGGAAAGATTTCCCACCTTAACGTTTGTCCTCCCAAGGCATATAAACAACCTTTTTGGTCTCGAAGAAGTCCTCTTTGAAGTAGTCGCTCAAGTGATAAGTAACGTAGGATTTTCCTGTTTCCTCCATTTCTTCATCCACATCCCCTCCTTTCAAGTAAAGGATGCCATTTGGAAACTCGTTGAAATCTTCTTTTTTGATTTTTCCTTTGACCCAAGGATAAAAATTAATCATTCTGGTGACTGCCCGGCTGATTACAAAATCATATTTTCTAATCAGTGTCTCTGCCCGTGCTTGTTGCGCTTCGACATTGCTGAGTTTTAAGGCTTTTGCAACTTCTTTAACTACGGTGATTTTTTTTCCAATGGAATCCACCAAATGAAAATGGGTGCCCGGAAAAAGGATTGCTAAAGGGATGCCTGGGAATCCTCCTCCTGTTCCAATATCCAAGACTTTTGTTCCGGGCTGGAATTGCATAACCTTGGCAATACCAAGGGAATGAAGCACATGATGCACGTAAAACTGATCCATGTCCTTTCGACTGATCACGTTGATTTTAGAGTTCCAGTCTTCATATAAGCTTTTCAAGCGATCAAATTGCTCGATTTGCCGCTCGCTAAGATTAGGGAAATAGGATAGAATTAACTCAGTGCCGGAATTCATCAGATGTGCTTTTCTTTGCCAGAAGCGATTTCATAAAGCAACTCTCTGGAGCGGTGCAACTGTGCCTTCACCGTACCTAGAGGTTTGTCCAGTTCTTGAGCTATTTCCTCATAGGAAAGTTCGTCGAAGTATCGTAATTGTACCAATTTCCGGTATTTGGCCGGAAGTTTATCTACAAAAATCCGCACCATTTCAATTCGCTGGGATTTGATGAATTCATCCTGTGGATTGTTTTCATCATCTTCCACATCAATGGTTACAGCATTTCCACTATCGTCCGACATGGTGGTATTCAAGCTCATGGTCTTGAGCTTTTTCTTTCGGATAAAATCGATGGCATTATTGGTAGCGATTCGGAATAGCCAAGTTGAAAAAGTATAGTCTTTTTTGAAGCGATGCAGGTTTTTAAAAGCCTTTGCAAAAGCTTCCATGGTTAGGTCCTCGGCATCATCCGCATCCCGGATCATTTTCAAGATCATAAAATACACGGCCTTCTTATACCGCTTCATAAGGGCTGCATAAGCAGACTGATCCTTCTCGATGACTGCCCGATCGATCAGTTCGAAGTCCTCTAAAGCTTTGTTTGAAAAACCGCGTTCGTTTATTTCCATTTGATGTCGTTTGACTGATGGGATATGGTCCCTAATCCCCAAAAATATCCGATATACAAGAAATCATTAATCAGGATATTGGATCGGGTTTTGGTTCCGTTTAGTTTTTTATTGGCTTTTGAATAAATCCAAAGGACCAATAGAACCCTTACGAGGAATATACCGAAAACGATGAGAAATTGTTCCCAATTTTGCTCCAATCCCAAATAAGTCAGTAAGCCGATTCCCCCTGCCCAAAATAACAAGTGGGAAAATGCGAACCAACCAATTTTCATCTTATCCTGACTCTTGTACTGCTTTCCTACGTGCAAATGCCGTTTTTTCTGTATAAAATAATCTTTCCAATTTTCCTTTGGAATAGAAATGGTGCGCGCATCAGAATCAATAACCACTTTGGTATTTTTTCCATTTGCGTATTTGTTGATGAAAAGATCATCATCTCCCCCTTCAAAATGCCAAAGATCCTTAAATGCCTTTGCTTCCAGAAAAAAGCTTTTTCGGTAGCATAAATTTCTTCCAATCCCCATGAATGGAGCTTTCCATTTTGCAAAGGATAGATAGAATAAAGCGGTTTGTAAGGTCTCGAATTGGATCCAACTATTCAAAAACCCTTTAATCGATTCATAGCCCCCAAATCCTAATGAAAATGTCATTCCTTCATTTCGGACTGGAGCGGTCATTTTTCGTATCCATTGATCCGAGGCTGGAGTACAATCTGCGTCCGTTAATAAGATAACGTCATGTTTGGCGACTTTGATACCCAAAGTCAGAGCATATTTTTTGGAAGTGACGTGATCCGGTGTGTATTTCACAGTGACGGTCCGCAGCTTGGGGTAGCGATCCATCATTTCCGCTAATAAGCGGGGGGTGCGGTCCCGACTCCTGTCATCAATAACTAAGACGTCAAAATTTGGGTAATCCTGTTCGAAGAGTTTTGGGATTAAAACTTTGAGATTTTTAAATTCATTGTTAGCAGCAATAACGATGGTTACTCCTTCCTCATTTTCTTTTTGATCTTTTTGCTGGCTGGATTTGTAGAAAGCTGTTCTGCCAAAAATAGGCAAGAGGTAAACGAGTTGGATGAGGACTCCTAAACCAAATAATATCCACAATAAAAATAGGGCCATAGGTCGATTGTGCTGGGCAAATATAAAATCAATTTCAGCATTCGTTTAAGAATAAAGGGATATTTTTGCGGGCAGTTCATTTCCATGAAATCCGTTTAATTTCTTTTCGATGAAATTCACTTTGCAGCATGCTGATTCCCAAACAAAAGCCCGTGCGGGAAAGGTAGAAACTGATCACGGAACCATTCTCACGCCGATTTTCATGCCTGTTGGAACAGCCGGTTCTGTTAAAGCTGTTCATCAGCATGAGCTTGTGGACCCGATTCATGCACAGATTATTCTGGGTAATACGTATCACCTATACCTCCGACCCGGATTAGAAATTTTGGAGAAAGCAGGTGGGCTTCATTGCTTTATGGGTTGGGATCGGCCAATTCTGACTGATTCTGGAGGATATCAGGTGTTTTCCCTGTCAGGCACCCGTAAAATAAAAGAGGAGGGTGTCATGTTTAAGTCACATATAGATGGCTCAAAACATCATTTTACACCTGAGAATGTCATGGATATCCAACGAACTATCGGTGCTGACATTATCATGGCGTTTGATGAATGTACTCCCTATCCCTGTGAATATGGATACGCCCGAAAATCCATGGAAATGACCCATCGCTGGTTGAAGCGATGCATGGATAGATTTGATGAGACGGAGGGGAAATATGGATATTCTCAGACCCTCTTTCCAATCGTTCAAGGCTCAGTGTATAAGGATTTACGGATTCAAAGTGCAGAGTTTGTAGCTAATCAAGGAAGAGAGGGAAATGCCATTGGTGGCTTATCCGTAGGTGAACCTGCTGAAATGATGTATGAAATGACGGAAGTGGTGACGGATATTTTGCCTAAGGATAAACCGCGCTATTTGATGGGAGTGGGGACCCCGGCTAATATTTTGGAGTGTATTGCCTTGGGTGTAGACATGTTTGACTGTGTCATGCCAACCCGGAATGCCCGAAATGGCATGCTCTTTACTTCTGAGGGGATCATTAATATTCGAAATGAGAAATGGAAGGATGATTTCAGTCCTATTGATCCTGCAATCGGAAGTTCGGTTAGTTCGTTTTATTCAAAAGCTTATCTTCGTCATTTGACTATTTCGAAAGAAATCTTGGCGGCGCAGATTGCCAGTATCCATAATCTGTCCTTTTACCTTTGGTTGGTAGGAGAAGCGAGAGAGCATATTTTGGCGGGTGATTTTGCCAGTTGGAAAACCGAAATGGTCAAGAAAGTAAGTACCCGACTTTAACATGAAAATAATAGACCGACTCATCATCAAGGATTTTTTGAAGACCTATTTCTTCGTGGTCTTGATGCTGATTTTGGTGGTTTTGGTTTTGGATTTTACAGAGAAGAACGACAAATACATTCAAAATCAGGTGCCTACCATGGAAATTCTCAAATACATGGGGAATTATGGTCTGTACCTAAATAATTTGCTTACGCCAATCACGGTCTTTATCACAGTCATCTTCATTACTTCCAAAATGGCTGGCCGAACAGAAATCATTGCCATATTGGGAAGTGGGGTGAGTTTTATTCGGTTACTGTTTCCTTTTCTTTTTTCAGCAGCTTTGATCGGAGGGGCTAGTTTTTATTTGAATGGATGGGTACTTCCCGCAGCTACCGAAAATCTCACGGTATTCAAATTGGTTTATTTGGAAAAAGGAACCCCCCAAAATGAACAGAATATTCACATTAAGGTGGGGGATGAGAGTTACGCCTATTTAAGCCGATTTTTCAAAACGAGTAATACCGGTTATAATTTTACTTTGGAGACCATCAGAGACGGGGAATTGCTTGCAAAACTTTCCTCTGATCGAATTGAATGGGATACCGCAAAGAGTGTTTGGACCTTAAGAAATTGGAGGTTGCGCGAACTTAAGGAAGAGGGAGAGAAGTGGTCTGTCGGGACAGAACTGGATACGGTTCTTTCAATTGTTCCAGATGACTTTGGTGTTCCAGATAATCACCATGAGACGCTGAAACTACCGCAGTTGAGCCGTCAGATTCGAATATTGGAAGAGCGAGGAGCAGACAATGTGAATTACTATAAAATCGAGCGCTACGTGCGGTTTATGTCGCCATTTGCAGCTTTAATCTTGACATTTATTGGAGTCATTATGTCGGCAAAAAAAACCCGCGGAGGCTCAGGTTTTCAGATTGCGATGGGATTTTTATTGGCTTTCATTTACATCCTTTTGTTCATTCTTTCTAGGACATTTGCTGAAAATGGTTCTGAATACCCCATTTTGGCCGTTTGGCTGCCAAATATCATTTTTGGTTTGACTGGATTGGTACTTTACAAAACTGTTCCTCGATAAATGCAGGCCTCAATTAAAGACTATCTCTTACTTCACCTGATTGTTTTGATTTGGGGCTTTACAGCCATTCTTGGTTTGTTGATTAGTCTCCCCGCTTTGGAGTTGGTTTTCTATAGAACGCTAATCGCTTCCTTTGGAGTGATTTTACTTTTTGCATGGAAGCGAAAACCTATTCTCATTCCACCAAATCAAATGCTTAAGGTGTTAGGCACCGGAGTAATTATTGCTCTGCATTGGATTTTGTTTTTCTGGTCTGCACGTGTTTCAACTGCTTCAGTCTGTTTAGCAGGAATGGCGACGACTTCGCTTTGGACTGCTTTTGTGGAGCCTTTTTTCAACCGGACTCGTGTGAAATGGTATGAAGTAGCTTTAGGGTTGATCGTCATTTCTGGGCTTTTGGTGATTTTTAAATTTGAAACAGGCTATTGGTTAGGGCTTTCCATGGCTTTGGCATCCGCATTTTTGGCGGCATGTTTTTCAGTAATCAACGGCCGACTGACCAGACGACATGATCCGTATCAAATCACTTTCTACGAGATGGCTGGAGCCTGTTTGGCGAGTTTATTGTTTATGCCCATTTATTCCGCTTGGATGACTGATGGAGCAGGTATTCAATGGGCTTGGAAGGGATTCGATTGGTTTTGGCTTTTGCTTTTAGGAGGAGTTTGTACCGTTTATGCCTTTTCTGTTTCTGTGGAATTGATGAAGCGTCTGACGGTTTTTTCCATCAACTTAACCATCAATCTTGAGCCGGTTTATGGGATTGTTTTAGCGGTTTTGATTTTTGGAGAAAAGGAAAAAATGACTCCAGAGTTTTATTTCGGAACCCTAATAATTTTGGTTTCAGTCTTGATTTATCCAGTATTGAATTATTGGAATAAACGAAGGAAAGCTGTTAGGACTTTGGGTTGATTTACCTAAAGCTCTTTTTCAAATACAAAGTATGTCTCTTTCCAGGTCAGCTGAGTTGGCTTTTCTTCGAAAAGTCCGAATATCGTGGAGCCCGAACCTGACATGGCTGCATAATAAGCTCCGGATTGATAAAGTTTGGATTTGATCTCAGCAATTTCAGGATGTGATTTAAAAATGCTTGTCTCAAAGTCATTCAGCAACTCATCTTTCCATCTGGATTTCTCTCCCAAAACCTCCTCCAGTTTGAAGGTTGGTTTTCTAGGGGTTATGCCAGCATAGGCCTCTTTGGTTCCTACATGTATTCCCGGATGTATTAGAACCAGAAATGAGCCTTTAAGTGATATTTCGATCGGTTCAAGAATTTCGCCCCTTCCTCTGGCAATTTTTGGGGTATTTTCAATAAAAAAAGGACAATCACTTCCCAATTGAGCGGCATATTCTTCCAGAAAAAAGTCGTCGAGATGGAGGTCAAACAAATTATTCATCTGTTTCAAGGCAAAAGCTGCATCTGCAGATCCACCACCTAAGCCTGCTCCCATTGGGATAGTTTTGTGCAAGTGAATTTTTAGATTTGGAAGGCCTTGAAAGTCCTTTCGAAAAAGCTTTTCTGCCTTCAAAATGAGGTTGTCCTTTGGGTCTCCAGGAATCCCGAGACCTGTACTTTCCCAACCTCCTTTTTTATCTACAATCATTTCTAATGCATCAAAAAGGGGGATAGGAACCATACAAGTTTCTATTTCATGAAAGCCGTCTTTTCGTTTTTCAGTGATGTGGAGGCCTAAATTGATCTTTGCATTCGGAAAGGTGATCATAGAATCTAGATTTCAGACAAATTAAGGGATTTTTAGGAGGAAGTACTTGATTATTAAGCTTGAAAAATTTTTAAAACTTCTTATTAGAAGTTGTGGAAAAACGACTAAAACTTCATTTTTCTTGATAAAATCGGAAAAAAGAATCGGTTTGGTTGAAAAAAAATCAATTCGATACAAAATTTTGAATTTTTTAAAAAAATAGAATTCCGAATGAAAAAATAGCTATTCAAATCAATTAAAAGAAATAAAATTTTGAAAAAATTAAATAAACAAGAATTTATTTTCTGTAAAAATGAAAATATGACAAATTAAATATTGTATCTAAAGTATAAGAGGGTTAATTTTGAGTCGTTATTGATTGAAAAGTAGCTCAACCCAAGTCTATGAATGGAAATGTCTTTTTGCTAAGCATTATTATTCTCCTTGAATATTAAGGTGAGGCACTAGACAATTATCAAATATTTAACAATTAAGTGCCTCAATTGAAAGAGGCACTTTTTTTTATACCCAAACTATGAACCTAAAAAAGTACAGCTGGGAAATTTCAGATAACCCGGAGCATCCCGCCGGAAAAGCTATGCTTTATGCGACAGGGCTGTCTGACAAGAAAATGAAACAGCCTTTCGTTGGAATAGCAAGTTGTGGATATGAAAGTAATCCCTGCAACATGCATCTCAATGATTTTGCCGGTCTAATCAAAGCTTCCTCTCAGGAGTATGATTTGACCGGTTTAGTTTTTAATACGATTGGGATTTCTGATGGGACTTCCATGGGAACGATGGGGATGCGTTATTCTCTAGTGTCAAGGGAAATTATCGCCGATTCGATTGAATCTTTCATCTTAGGACATTCTTTTGATGCCTGTGTCGCTGTGGCAGGCTGTGATAAAAATATGCCCGGGGCGGTCATGGGAATGCTTCGCATTAACCGCCCATCGATTATGGTTTATGGTGGTACGATTGCCTCGGGCAATTACAAAGGTGAAAAACTCAATATTGTATCCGCTTTTGAAGCTTTTGGCAAGAAAATCCAGGGGACTATCTCTGAAGAGGATTATGATGGGGTAATCCGAAACGCATGTCCTGGGGCTGGTGCCTGCGGTGGGATGTACACCGCAAATACCATGTCCTCAGCCATCGAGGCTATGGGTATGTCTTTGCCCTATTCAGCTTCTTACCCGGCTAATTCTCCGGAGAAACTCCGAGAATGCCGTGAAGTCAGCCAATATGTCAAGGTTCTGCTGGAAAAGGATCTAAAGCCCAAAGACATTGTCACAAGAAAAAGTATTGAAAATGCTGTTCGCGTAGTTATTGCTTTGGGAGGAAGTACCAATGCAGTCCTTCATATCTTGGCGATAGCAAAAACGGCAGGTGTAGATTTTACCCTACAGGACTTCAAAGCCTTAAATGATGTCACTCCTATGCTTGGAGACTTTAAGCCTTCAGGTAAATTTTTAATGGAGGATTTGCATGAGCAGGGTGGGCTTCCAGCCTTTATGAAATTCATGTTGAATGAAGGCCTTCTTCACGGAGATTGTTTGACTGTAACTGGAAAAACCCTGGCCGAAAACCTGGAAAACATAGAGCCTATTGTTCCCTCAATGGTCAATTGTATCAGACCTCTAGATCAACCCCTTAAGGAGACAGGACACCTTTGTATTTTGAAAGGCAATTTGGCTCCTGAAGGAGCGGTCTCGAAGATTACTGGAAAAGAGGGAGTCTCCTTCACAGGACCCGCGAAGGTTTTCGATTCAGAATTGGAAGCCAATAATGCGATTCGAGATCATAAAGTGCAGGCCGGGGATATTGTGGTGATTCGAAATGTTGGTCCCAAAGGTGCACCGGGTATGCCTGAGATGCTGAAGCCTACTTCCATGATTATAGGTGCAGGATTAGGTTCCGAGGTTGCCTTGATTACAGATGGTAGATTTTCTGGAGGGACTCATGGCTTCGTGGTGGGACATGTTACGCCCGAGGCTTGGTGTGGAGGCCCAATCGGTCTTTTAAAAGATGGGGATATCATCAC
>JABXHZ010000182.1 GCA_013373335.1 Cyclobacteriaceae bacterium
ATATCTCCAAAGAATGAATAAATGCCTGCTAAAAATGTATGGGCTCTTGCTTCTTCCGAATCAAATCCGGCTTCCTGAAGTTGCAGAATCAATCGCTCCATCCCTTTCGGATCATAGCTAGAGGGGCTCAGTTCTTCCTTGGCTATGGTTTTGTAAAAATTACTTTTGAGGATGCCTTCTTCAAAGTTTCTTTTCTGGCTAATTAGCAATGCTTGATCTGCAAAATCAATCGCTTTTTCAAATTCATAATCTCCATAAGCTTCAAAAGATAAATTGCATAAGCTATCAACTTGTTGCATCCAATTATTCTGGCCAAATCCTTGGAAGGAAGCCAAAAACAATAACAAGATGATAGCCCGCTTGATCATTCTTTCTGTTGCTTTTGATTCAAATACTCATAATGACTGTTGTCCTGAGGTCCTCTTACTACCAGGCTGGGAGGTAGGGGCCCAAGCTGTTCCACTGCTAAATCCATAGCCCGCATCATTTGAGCTAATTTTTCTGGATTTTCTTTGGCTAGATTGGTGTTCTCTCCGGGATCTGTCCGAAGGTTGAAAAGAAGGGTATCATGTGCAGGTACCCCTCTCATCCAGGGTGCTCCCTGAAATCCTGCAAATGGTCTTTTGATTTTCCAGCCATCTTGCTGAAAAGCACGCTGATCAGCCCCCATGTAATAAATGAATTCATCTCCTTCTCTATATCCATTTTCAAATAAAACAGCGCTTAGGTCCTTCCCGTCAATACTGCGGTCTTGGGGAATTTCTGCTCCCGCAATTCTGCAAAAAGTAGGGAACCAATCCATTTGGGTAGCAAGCTCTTCATAGACCTGACCGGGATCGATTTTTCCTTTCCACATGGCCACTGTTGGTACGCGAACTCCACCCTCGAAGGTGAATTGCTTTCCCTCTCGGAGAGGACCAGCAGAACCCCCATGATCTTCCATCACCAACCAAGGGCCATTATCTGAAGAGAAGACGATCAAGGTATTTTCCAAAAGACCTTTTTCCTCCAATTTTTGAAGGATTTGTCCCACGCTCCAGTCAATTTCTTGAATTACATCTCCATATAGTCCCCGTTGCGAAGTTCCTTCAAAGGCAGGAGAAGCATAAATAGGCACATGGGGCATATTATGAGCCAGATAAAGTAAAAAAGGACTTTCAGCTGCCTTGTCAATAAATTCAAGAGATTTTTGGGTATAGGTTTGAGTGGTATAGCGCTGATTCACCTGGATGGAATCCACCTTATTGTTTGTCATGTAGACGACAGATTCCATGTCATTGCTGTATGGAATTCCATAATAACTGTCAAATCCTTGATTGAGTGGTAAAAACCTCTCCCGATGCCCAAGATGCCATTTTCCGATAATTGCTGTTTGGTAGCCTCTTTCTTTGAGGATTTCTGCAAAAGTGATTTCCTCTGGAGACATCCCGGTAAAACTTTCCGGGAAAAAGACCTGGTTGATACCCATGCGCTGAGGCATTCTCCCTGTGAGCAAACCTGCTCGAGAGGGACTGCATACAGGAGAAGCAGAAAGGAAATTGGTGAACTTTATGCCTTCGGATGCAATCCTGTCGATATTGGGGGTGAGAATGTCAGTCGCTCCAAAGCACCCTAAATCCCCATATCCCAAATCATCGGTGAAAATAAAGACGATGTTGGGTAATTGGCTGCTCATTTCTTTTTCTTCTTTGCAGGAGATCAAAAATGACATCAGGATTATTATGGAGATTAGTTTCTTCATGATTAGGGATTAGCTGGGTTCAACCATTTCATCTTGAGAATGTATACATTTTCTAGAGGACGATCCCGAGGGCCCGTTTCTACAGCTGCAATCGCATCAATCACCTCAAGGCCTGATATTACCTGGCCAAAAACGGTGTAGTTTTGGTCCAAATGGGGAGTTCCCCCTATTTGTTTGTAAACCTGTCTATGAGATTCCGGAATGCTATATTTTTCAAATTCCTGGTTTGAAATTCTTGATTCCCAGATTTCAGAGAGTTCTCGGACAAGAATGGAGTCCTTTCTTTCTCTAGCCTGATTCAGCGAGTCTAGCAATCCCTGATTATCCGGGTTATTTACTGCAAAATGGCGTTGGAGAAAATTGTTGATTCGGCCTTCATTATGTATCAACAGGCTGTCATTTTGGATTTTTCCCTGAACAAGGTAAAACTGGGTGCTACTGGAAGCACGCAGAGGGTTATTGGTTCTTGCAGCAGCTAATGCGCCTTTTTTATGGAAAAGATCGGGATGGAATTCAGCAGGTACTTGATAAGGTAGGTCTGAACTTCCCAGTGCTTCACCAGGTGCTGCATTTTTACTTTGAGTATCTCCCCCCTGAATCATAAATTCTTGAATAACCCTATGAAAAAGCAGGCTATCATAAACCCCTTCTTGTACTAGCTTAAGGAAATTGTCCCGATGCTGGGGAGTTTCATGATACAATTCTACAATCAGATTGCCCTTGCTGGTCTGGATTTCAATCTGCGGGCGTACTTGACCTTGACTATTTTGCCAAATCCCCAAGAGTAAAATCAAGATGACCAGAAGCTTTTTCATATC
This sequence comes from Cyclobacteriaceae bacterium, assembly GCA_013373335.1. Taxonomy (GTDB): domain Bacteria; phylum Bacteroidota; class Bacteroidia; order Cytophagales; family Cyclobacteriaceae; genus Algoriphagus. The sequence continues at coordinate 2,560 of JABXHZ010000182.1, forward strand.
TTAATTGTTGTCTTATGTTTTTAAAAACTGCTTTTCAATGTTTATGCGACATCCGGTGATTTTTGAGAATATCTTCCCCGAAATCATTTCCGTTTTCCCTCCATATCGAATGAATGTGATTGGCATTATCCAAAAAGCCCACATTGTCATATTCAATTAAGAAATCCGGGCTATGAATCACATAATAATGCGGTTTCATCGGTTCGTAACTTCCGATCCAAGCAAAGTATACTTCATCCATTCCATGAGCGTGAAGCTTCGCGAGATATTCTTCTGCTTTGGGATGGTTGAGATTGCCAATGTATTCCTCGATCAAGTAATGTAGGATTTGCTGTTGGGCTTCGGAAAGCTCACTTCCTTTGATTCCCTGATACTCCTCCAACCATTGTGGTCGATTGGGACTTGTGATGATATCTCCAGGAACCTCATCTTCCAAAGTAGCCATGGCCTTTTGGGATTCATTTAGGGAATTGACAAACCAAAACCCATAATCTTCCTCTTTGCTTAAAGGCCGAAGCCCGGCATACTGGGTATCTTCTACGACGGCTGGATCCGAACCCATAAATAAGGGGGTCATGCTAAACTCATCCCCTGAAACTGTCAAATTCAGCGAAAGATGATGCCCTTCAAATTTGACTCCCCATTGGCTGTCTTTCTCTGGATTCCCTGCAAGCAATACATAGTAATTCCCATAATCCCAATTTAACCCCCGAATCATTTTGATGCTGTTTTCATTGATCTCTCCCCGTTGAAATTTCAACTCAAAAAGCTCATGGAGAATATCGTCAACCTGCATGATAGCAAATGCTTTAAGATACCCTTGGGAGCTGAGTAATTCGCTCAGTAATTGGTGAAAGGCTATTTTACTTTTCTCGCTAAGATCGCCATAGCGAAGACCTGGTCTGGGAGCTAAGCCCACCGGAAGATTGGTCCATGCTATTCTTGCTGAATCCTCCATGGGAACCATCACTTCATTTTCTTGGGAAGGCTCCAAGGAATTGAGGAAATCCAGCGCTTTTCTTTGAATTCCTTCAGAAGTTTGGGAAAATGAAAGGAAAGGAAAAGCAGCAAGAAGCAAGAATAGAGTTAATGTTTTTCGTGTCATTAGTATAAAATTAGGCTAGTGAAAATCTCACAAATTTTTCCCAAAGAGCTGTATCATTCAACGTCAAATGGAAAAGCTGAAGTAGTAAATAAAGTGTTAAAGCAAATCCAAAAGGAAGGATGCTTTGCCCTTTGCGAATGTCTTTCCAGATGAGGAAAATCAATACCATATCAATCAAAGCAAAAGCAAGAACCTCAACGGGAATTCCCGGTGCTAGGTAATAGATGTCAAATAGGAAGATCAGTATCCGATCTATGGTAGGACCTAGAAAAGTGAGCGAAGCTGCAATCATCCAACGAGCATGCAAGGATGGCTTTTTTCGATAGATAATGGCTAAAGAATAAAATACAATCAACCAAAACAAGTAGATAAATGCGATGGATAAAAAGGCTGCGATTTCAAGTTGAGCCTCTTGTAAGTTTACGCTAGCTATACCTGCATCTACCTGTTGCTGATAGGACAATAGTTGGACTTGATAGGAGTGCCGCATCATTAACCAAGTACTAACAATGACGAGCGGAACAAGTATATAACTCAGTTTACCCAGACTTCGGTGGGCTTTTATTTTTTTGTATCGAATCAAAAGAGGCTGAGATATGATCATTCCCAGCCAAAGAGCCATGAGAATAAAATGAATGTGTACAACTCCAGGTTGTGGAAAGGTGATCTTACTGATGTACGTGACAAAAAAACCGGCAATGGTTAGGGGAATTAATCCCATCAACCAATAGCCGAGATTCGGGTAAAGACGAAAAACGTTTTCCTTCGTGTGCATTATACTGAGTCAAAAATTGATTTTTGGCTCCTTGCCTTCCTGCCTTTAAAAATTGAAAAGTAGGGACTGGGAAAAGAGTCTGGAAATAAGGTTGTTTGGCAAGTATAAGGTAATTAAAAAAAGGCAATGAATCTAAAAAAAGTCCAATTAATTTCTGTAAAAAAATCAAATAACATTGATTATACCGCCAAGAGCTATATTTAGCAAATAATATTTTTCTGGGAATTTTCTTCAAAACTAGGGATGCTTCTCTTTTGACTTCGCATCAAATGAATCTTATTGGAATGAATTTGTGCTTTTAGATCTTCTTGAAATTTTTTGGTTTTAAGAAATCACTTATTTCCTCTCTTTCCTCTTAAAGAATTAGTATTTCTGATGATGAAAGTCATTTTTAGTGCTTTATTAAAATGATAGCTTTACCTGAAGTCAATTTCAAAATCGATGGGGACCAAAGTACATGTGAAAAGGGAGGCATTGTCCGTAGGAAGGGTGATTTCAATCCGAGGGAGTGTTGTGGACGTTTGGTTTGATCAAGGTGTTCC
>JABXHZ010000092.1 GCA_013373335.1 Cyclobacteriaceae bacterium
ATCACCATATTGCGGATGCTCGTAGCTTTCCCAATCGACAAAAGCATCTCCGAAGGTCAACAACTGGTCTACTTTGAGTTGCTCTTCCTGATTGCCTCTTCCAGCATTTTGATGGAAATAGAGGTAAGAAATCATCAGCTCATTGGAATAAGTGAAAATCCCTCTATTACCATAGAACCAATCCAGTTCTCCTCCAAATACGGAATACAAATCCTTGTAAACTGTAATGTATCGATAACCTGGCATCATCTCTTCTCCTTTTTTAGCTATCGCATCATAGATACGTATGTCATCACGGTCATATGTATTTACATCCTCCTCAGCTCCAGGGCCACGAAGAATCAAACCTCCATAGTTGTGATAACTCTGCGCTCCGGCAATGTTTGGATGCTTCATTACAAATTCCATTATTGATCGATTCTCAGGCAGTGAGAAAGGATAGCGAAGAGCTCCCCGTTGGATGTAATCTGGTTGCCAGTTCCAGCCCCAGTCGCGATTGGGATCGTAATAGCCGACGTCATCATCATTGATGCGCCCGTCTCCATCCAGGTCGGTTCCTTCCTGACCTAACATTTCATAGTCACCCACTTGATCAGGTCCTACCATAATGAGTCTTCTCGGATCCAGGGGATCTTTGATATAGCGTCCGGTAGGAGATTTGCGAATCATCTGAGTAATGTGTCCATCTCCATTCAGATCATCCATTTCATCTTCACCTGCTTCGCCATCTCCGTCATTATCCAAAACCATCACACCAGATCTGGGCGTATTTTGGGTATTCGGCTTCAAAAAGAAGTCGTTCCTAGCATCCGGATTAATGGTAGGCGTAATGTAGAAGGTCTTATCCTTAAGTAATTCCTGGATAAACTCGGTATCCGCATGCATTTCGGTCAGGTACCAAGCAGTGTAAAGTGCAAATTCAGCCCCTTGAATTTCGTTGGAGTGAATATTCCCATCGATCCACATAGCCGGCTTGTCCGTGTCTTTTCCTGTAGAAAAGTCTGTAATCGTCAAGGTCATGATATCCCGACCTTCGTAGGATTTTCCGATTGCCTGGATTTTTGCTAAATCTGGATGGGCTTTGGCGATTTTTTGCATCACATCAACCAAACCTTCATAGGTGTAGTACCTGTTCCACGCTACTTCCACCTTTGGCATGTGTGGAGAGCCGACAGCTTTAAAGAATTTTTCCTGCGCGGTTGCATCAATACTTGCCAAACCGGTCGCGCTCAAAGCCAGGGCAAGGATGTATTTTTTAAGTTTCATAGTCTTCATGGCTTTAGAGTTTGAACGTTGCGTTAACAAATCCTGCATGAGCAGCTCCGGCTTTAAGGCTGACATCACCTTTTCCTCGGACCATCCAGCTCAAACTCACCTTCTCATAAGCTCCAATGGAGTCGATCAGTTGGATTTTTTCACCTGAAATCAGGCGATCTTCTCCAGCATTTAAGTCTACTCGTATTTTTCGCAACCAACGGGAACGTTCACCCATCTCTGAATGTGTCGGTAAAGGAGCATTGTTGAAAAGGTCCAAGGAGATTCGGGTTAATCCGTTTCCTATGGATTCTATTTTCAGATTCTGAACCTCCAAATTGGGTTGCATATCGGCTAATTTCAGAATGAAATCAGTGTGCTCCTCGGCAATTTCCCCAACTTTTTCATAGGGAGGGTTGACCATTACAAATGGCTTGATGCCTCCGACTTCTACTTTTTTACCAGGGAAATCCGGATGAGAAATCTCGGTCCAAGGAACAAATACATCATTCCAACCTAGAGAATCTGCCCAAGCTAAATAATTGGCTTCTGGATTTGATTTTCCTTTAAACTCGGGCACCCAGTAGCCCGGCGTGCTAAAGCTTAGGCGTGCAAAATGGAAGTAAGCCCACTGGAAAAAGTCTCCATCTGTGCCTTGATTGTTTTGCTGGAAACCTTTTTGGGAAACAGTGCTTTTATAAAGGTCCGAAACCATGGCATTGATCGCTTCATCCTTTTGAAGGATGGAAGTAACTACTCGCTTTCGAGCATTTTGAGCATTGTACTTCAAAGGACTTGAAAGATTGTTTGCCGGAGAGAAGGTAACAAAAGCAAAAATGTTCCATTGCTCAAATAGGTAATCCAACAATGCACGGCTTTCTGGCTGGGAAACAGCAATATCTCCTGCTAGGGGTTCAAAAACAGGGAATTTATAGGTCAGGGATTTATTAAAGGCAATTCCCTCCTTTAAATCTTCCGCAAATTGACCATCCTGGTCTTCATCCTTACTTTCTTTGAATACGGCGTATTTTCCGGCTTCTCCTTTGGATCGATCTGCTTTAACAAGGATTCGCTCGTCTTCTTTTGATGCCACATAATCTCCCATCGGGTCTTCTACTCGCATCCAGGTAATGTAGCCATCACCATTAAGGTCTGTGTACCCATTGTCTCCAGGAGTTCCGTCCCGGTCATGATCTACTGAAGCCCCATTTCCTCGTCGCGCATATTTCAAGCCAGCGTGGTATTGAGCATAAGCATCTGGAGACATATTGGGGAAAATATAAAAGGTGGTTTTCTCCAATTCCTCTGCTTTCTCATTTACAAGTTTTTCCGCAAACTGGGTGGCCAATTCGACACTTAGTACATGATATCCTTCTACACCGCCCACCACGGCAATCGCGGGTTTTTCGTCTAAGTTACCAGTCCCGATTTTTAGTGCCCAAATAGGATTTCCTCCGGGAGTTTGGGCAAGTTTTTCAAGGCTTGCGTTTGGGCTGGCCCCGATTTTTTGGAGTCGCTGCTCAAGTTGGGAGAGGGTAGGATAATCATTCTGAGCCAAGGTGGCTCCCGAAATCAATACACTTCCAACCAACATGCAGCTGAAAAAGAGTTTTTTCATAAGGTTTGGATTGGTTTTTCGCTAAATAAATAGTCCATATCAATCTCTAATTTTATCAAAATATCTTCACATCCCCGCCTAGACTTATTTTTCCTTTCCAAAAAAAGCGTGAATGGGAACTAATCTGGATGAGTGGAACCGATGAATACGAAAGATCTCTGACAAAAATCACCTTGACTAGGAACAAAAAAGATTTCGTGGATGAAAAATCATCTCTGCTTTTTTGCTAGCTTAAGAAGAGAGAATGATTTGTGGAACAAAATTTAAAACTATTAAACTTTACACTTCCATAATAAACAGCAGGACGTACATCACGTTGGGGATTTCGGTAATTGTTACCTTTCTTTCCATTCACTATAAATTGGTGTATAATTTAGACCTTACGCTGCTCAGCATAGCGATTATTTTCCCTTTAGTATTCAATATCCGTGGTGCTTTCCGTAGGAGGGAAAAAGCACTTGAGCACCTCAGCAAGTACAGGTCTGCGATGGTCACCATCAATTTCTACCTTCAGACAAGTACTGATTTGTCTAAGGAGGAAAAGAGAAAAACGGAAGACATTCTTTCTCGAATTAGCGATCAAGCTGTCCGCCACCTAAAGAACAATGAAGAAAACGTGGAGTCGGTAGATCAGGCTATTCATGATTTCCATACCCATATTTCAAAATTGGAGGAGTTTATCCCAAGAAGAATCAAGGATAGGATTTTTAGATATATGAATGATATGCAGGAGGGATTTGAAAATGTTTTTGCAATAAATATTCACCGAACGCCCAGAGCGCTTAAGGCGTATTGCTTGGTCTTTATTTACATTTTTCCTTTCATTTATTCACCAACGGTTATTTACAATATTGGAGTTGCTAACAGTGATCTGGCTGTCTATTTTATTGTAGTGGTGACCGAATTTATCCTGATAGCACTTTATAATATTCAGGATCAAATGGAATACCCCTTTGATGATATTGGAGTGGATGATATTAAACTTGAGAATTTTCAATTACATCGTAGGGTGTATCCATTTTTCAAAAAATAAATTGCTTGGCAGCTTCCAGCATTCAACCTTTCTAAATCTTTAACGTGAAATTGTCAACGCTATGGACTTTTATATTCAAGAAGCTTGAATTTGATCCAATTTGGATGAGTTGAATCCAAAGATTTATGTTGGAGCGAAAGAGAAATTTTTATTATTTGAAAAAAATCCCTGTTTTCCATGTATAAAAAAATTGCCCTGGCTATAGCTTTTTCTCCGAGAATCGAGGCCTTGATCGCAGAAGTCAAACGGCTCGTCATATTGTTTGATACGGAATTATTGCTGATTCATGTGGGCACCAAAACCCCCGAATTGGAGGCAAAGCTAGATGAAATGATAGCTCGGCATGGTTGTGATAAGCTCCGAATCAAGGTGGTTTGGAAGGAGGGGAAACCTGTGAAAATGATTGTCAAAGCCTGTGAAGAGGAAAATGTGGATTTGTTGGTTGCCGGAGCTTTGAAGCATGAGGGACTCTTTAAATACTACATGGGGACAGTGGGCCGGAAAATAATTCGAAAGGCTCCCTGCTCTGTTTTGACATTGATCGAACCGAAAGTTGAGACCTCGGATTTTTCCCGGGTGGTGATCAACGGAACACAGTTGGATATTACGCCTTATGTGATCGAGAAAGGATTGGAGTTTTCTAAAATCGTCAAGGCGGATATGGTTTCCATTTTGAACGAAATAAAATTGTACGGTCTGCAAATGGGCACAGCGAGTGAAGACTCGGAAGAAGAAATCGCCCAGACTCGCCGGCAGTTGGTACAAAACGAAATCGATTATGTCCAAAAAATTCTTGACCATTTAGATTCAGGAAACCTGAAAATTAACATCAAAGTGACGGGCGGGAAATGGGCTGTGGAATTGGCTCGATTCTGCGAAAAGACCGAAGCTAATCTCCTTGTGGTAGGAGATACTCGAAAGTTAAATTTCTTTGATAGACTCTTCCCCCATGATTTGGAGGAGCTTTTGAGTACTCTGCCCTGTAATCTTTTAATCGTTAAAAAATAAACCTCCATGGAAACTTTGAACCATAAGGAGGTTATTAATCTCCTCTTACAGCTTGCTGCCATGCTCATTATTGCAAGGGTTTTTGCAGAGTTGGCAAGAAAAATCAAACAACCTGCCGTGGTGGGTGAAATCCTCGCGGGGATTGTTCTAGGTCCTACCATTTTGGGTACCCTCATGCCGGAATTCCACACCTACCTCTTTGGAGGAGGGGGAAATACCAATATTGCCCTTGATGGATTTGTGCAAATTTCTGTGGTCTTACTCCTTTTCATTGCAGGGTTGGAAGTAGAGTTGCAGATTGTTTGGAATCAGGGGAAAAATGCCCTTAAAATCGCAGTGGCTTCCATGGTCTTGCCCATTATTGCGGGTTTTGTGGTGGCTTATGCCTTTCCTGAATTTTTGGGTGTGAACATCAATGACCGGATGGTCGCATCAACCTTTTTTGGATTGGCAATTAGTATCACTGCATTGGCTGTAGTAGCAAGGGTTTTAATGGATTTGAATTTATTCAAAACCCCTACAGGGCTATTGATTATTGCAGCAGCCATGATTGTAGATGTCTTGGGATGGATTGTCTTCTCGGTGATTTTGTCACTTTCTGAGACGAGTAGTGGAGGCTTAGGGGTTTGGCCTACTATCGGTTTGACTCTTCTTTTCACCTTGGTGATGTTGACCGTGGGGAAGGGCCTAATCAACAAAACTCTACCTTGGATTAATAAAAAATTGGCTTGGCCAGGAGGTTTGCTTTCCTTGTCTTTGGCTCTTTGTTTTTTGGCAGCATCATTTACGGAATTTATAGGAATTCATGCCATTTTTGGAGCTTTTATCATTGGGGTAGCATTGGGTGACTCAGAGTATTTGACGGAAAAAGCCAAAGAAATTCTCCATCAGTTTATCAATAATATTTTCGCCCCGATCTTTTTTGTATCCATAGGTTTGAAAGTCAATTTCATTGAAAGCTTCGACTTAGGCGTTACCGGTGTGGTAGTAATTGTAGGTCTTTTGACCAAATACTATGGAGCCTATTTGGGAGGCTTGTTTGCGGGTGTAGGCAGAAAGCAGGCAATCATTGCTGGCTTTGGATTGAGTACCAGAGGAAGCATGGATATCATCTTGGGATTGATTGCCTTGGAATATGGATTAGTCTCTGATTCCCTGTTTATCGGCTTAGTAATTTTGGCCTTAATTTCCAGTATCGCTTCGGGTCCATTGATGAAATGGGCAGGGAATTTCAAGTTTTAAAAGCTTTTCTCAATCTTTCATCAATTTGTTCAATTGGGTAGAGTTAACTTTCGGGCGTAATTTTGGGTTCTTAATTAACTCAACCATTTAGCAAACGATATGGCAAAGGCTCAGAAAATTGGCGTATTACTCGTCAATTTGGGAACACCAGATAGTACTAAGACTCCAGATGTCCGAAAATATCTTCGAGAATTCTTAATGGATGGTCGAGTAATTGACTTTCCTTTTATTCCGCGGTGGATGCTGGTCAATTTGATTATTGCCCCTTTCCGAGCTCCCAAATCTGCTAAAGAGTATCGGAAATTATGGACTGATCGGGGCTCGCCTTTGTTGTTTCATACAGAAGATCTGCGTGACAAGCTCATCCAAAAATTAGATTCAGATAAGTATTTGGTAAAGATTGCCATGCGTTATCAGAGTCCAAGTATCGAAAAAGGACTTGCTGAATTGATGGATGCTAAGGTTAAAAAAATAATTGTGGTTCCACTTTTTCCACAATATGCCTCAGCTACCAATGGATCTGTGATCGATAAGGTAATGGAAATTGTAAGGGGTTGGCAAATCATCCCTGAGATTTCCTTCATCAGCAATTTCGTAGAGCATCCCCTTTTCTTGCAGGCTTGGGAGCAGTTGGGAAAAGAAATGATGGAAAAGGGAGATTATGAGCATTTTGTTTTCTCCTATCATGGGCTTCCAGAACGGCAAATTCGAAAAGGATCGGTCGACAACTACTGCCAGCTTGGTGCTTGCTGCAATAAGTACGGAGCCAAAAATCAATTTTGCTATCGGGCACAGTGTTTTCAAACCACTCGTTTAGTTGCCCAGCGTTTGGGGCTTCCTGAAGATAAGGTTACGACTTGTTTTCAATCTCGCTTAGGAAATGATCCTTGGGTAAAACCTTACACAGAAGATGTGATTAAGGAATTGGCAGGTAAGGGGATCAAAAAAGTCTTGGTTTTCTCTCCGGCATTTGTTGCTGATTGCCTTGAAACCACTGTGGAAGTTGGGGAGGAATACAAGGAAGAGTTTGAAGAGTTGGGGGGTGAACAATGGGATTTGGTTCCAAGCTTGAATTCTTCTGACACTTGGGTGGAGTGCATCAAAGATTTGGTCGAGAGTCGAGCCTGATTTGTGACCTTATTTGGAAAATCTCAGCAGAATTTCATGATTTTCCCGAAATTCAAAGCACTTAAAAACCATTTGCCTTGTCCAAAGAAAAAAGCCAGGGTTTACTGCTCCTCGGCATTATCCTAATTTCTATAAATCTCAGGACATCCATTGCCTCAGTAGGGCCATTGATTCCTTTTATCCGGGAGGACTTAGGCATTTCCAATGGATTGGCAGGATCCCTTACCACCTTGACGCTTTTCACCTTCGCGGTGTTTTCCCTTTTTTCGCCAGGCATCGGAAAACGAATTGGAAACGGAAGAGCTATTTTTCTTGGAATTTCTATTCTGTCACTAGGAGTGGTTATTCGGGTTTTGGGAGGGGTAGAACTATTATTTTTTGGTACAGCACTTACCGGTATAGGGATTGTGATCGCCAATGTCTTGATGATTCCTTTTTTTAAAGCTCATCTTCCAGAAAAATTAGGACTATTGACGGCTATTCTTTCCACAGGCATGTCGCTATTTGCGGCTATCGCGTCGGGAGTTAGTGTTCCTTTGGCGGTGGATCTGGGCTGGGGATGGCGAGGATCTTTGGCTTTCTGGGTGGTGTTAATGATTTTGGCTTTAGCAGTGTGGTTTCCCCAGGCAAAAGCCAAACCTACAGTCAAAAAAGGAATTGAATCTGCGGGCAAAAATGTGTGGAAATCTAAACTAGCCTGGCAGGTTACCCTTTTCATGGGAGCCCAATCCGTTATGTATTTTACAATGGTTACCTGGTTGCCGGATATGCTTATCTCAAAAGGTTTGACTCCAGTGCGTTCAGGATTAGCGCTTTCCTACATGCAATTGATTTCTTTGATTGGGACTTTTTTCGCTCCGGGTCTTCTGATGAAACTGCGTCAGCAACAAGGCGTGATTTTGGGCGTGTCCATTGGTTATTTATTGGGCTATAGTCTTCTGTTTTGGGATCAACAATGGATTATTTTTACCTCCATGACTATCATCGGAATAGGATCTGGGGCTAGCTTGAGCATTGCCTACACCCTAATTTCCTTGCGTACCCTAGAGGATCAAACTACTTCGAAACTATCCGGTATGGTACAATCTGCCGGCTATATATTAGCGGCATTAGGACCTTTGCTATTTGGGGTTTCTTTGGATTTAGTCGGTAATTGGGACTTTTTGAATTGGTTTTTATTGATAATGACTATTCAGTTTTTGATTTTCGGTTGGGG
>JABXHZ010000198.1 GCA_013373335.1 Cyclobacteriaceae bacterium
ACATCTTCAAAATATTCCTGCACAGTAAACCGGGCCAATCTGGTACAGGTATCTAAGGTCGTCAAAGCAAAAGCGGAGACAGTAAGAGCCACAAAACTCACTGCAAAGGCTTCTGAAATTCCTAAGGTAGAAATCATACCCCCCAGTCCCGTTGAAAAAAGAGCCACCGGTCCTTCTTCTCCTAATCGGCTTAGATATTCTCCTTTTTCCAAAATAACTACTGCTCCTACGGATAGAATCGCTAGGAAGGATTCGATTAGCATTCCTCCAAAACCTACAATTTTAGCATCACTTTCTTTGTCTAATTGTTTCGAAGTGGTTCCTGAGGCGACTAAGGAATGAAATCCGCTGATAGCTCCACAGGCAATGGTTACGAAAAGGACAGGGAATATGTATCCTAAATTTTCATTTGCTAAGGTGATTTCATTACTCATTTTAATACTTGGGTTGGCAAAAATCACCCCTAAGATGGCAGCAATCATCATCCCATAGAGTAAAAAACTGTTCAAGTAATCCCGAGGCTGTAGCAAAAGGCTGACAGGTGTGACCGATGCAACGAAAGCATAAGCCAACAACAAGAAAATCCAAGCTTTATAATCCAAGGCAAAAGGAATCAACATGCCCAAATACACCGAAAAATACATCAGAATTACTCCGATAACGGAGATGATTAAGAAAGCTTTTTTTCGGTTTCCGATAAGTCTATTCACAAAGCCAAAAGCCACCGCAAGTAGAATGAATAAAAAGGAAGCGGAAGCAACACTCGGGTTAGAAATAAATGTTTTGGCGATGATATCAGCAAACACTCCAATGACTAAAATCAAGGTGGAAAAGCTGAAAATCACAAAAAGCTGTTTGCCCTGGAGTCCTATTTGATTCCGAATGATGACCCCAATCGACTTTCCTTCGGTTCGAAGAGAAGCCGCCATACTTCCCAAATCATGTACGGCCCCAAAAAATATTCCTCCTATCAATATCCAAAGCACTGCCGGAATCCAACCAAAAGTTACAGCAATGATGGGGCCCACAATTGGTCCGGCCCCTGCAATAGATGCAAAATGATGACCTAAGACCACTATGGGTTTACTGGGTTCATAATCCACTCCATCCCGAAGCGTATGGGCAGGAGAGGGATTTTTGTCATTCAATCCAAATTTGCGGTACACGAAATTCCCATAAAATCGGTAAGCGAAAATTAGGATGATCGCTGAAAGAATCAGAATGATAGTATAACTCATGGGCTAGGTTTTTTGGGTCTAGGTGAAAGCCGCGAGAATGCCTGAAATTAAGAAAATATTTAGGATTTTATGGTTAAAAATCCATGGGCTGGGAGCGTATTCAAATTGAACTAGCAGGTCTCGCTTGATAAGTTCTGTTTTCATTTCATGGATTTAAGGTCTAAATTTGTTTCTTTAACTTTTCAAATCCAGAAAAAACGAATATGGCGTGGTTTAAACGAACTGATAAAGGGATAAAGACCTCCACAGCTGAGAAGAAGGATGCTCCTGATGGGCTTTGGTTTAAAACCCCAAAAGGAAATATCATTCATACCAGGGAGCTAAAGAGTAATTCCTATGTGTGCCCGGATGATGACTATCATGTGAAAATCGGTTCAGCTGAATATTTTGAAATCCTTTTTGACAATAACAAATTCACAGAACTGGATTCAAATATGACTTCAGGGGATCCTTTGAAGTTTACAGATACTAAACCTTATCCGGTTCGAATCAAAAGCAGTATTGAAAAAACCGACTTAAAGGATGCGGTTCGGACAGCCCACGGCAAAATGAACGGTTTGAACATCGTCATTGCCTGTATGGATTTTAATTTCATTGGAGGCTCAATGGGTTCTGTAGTGGGAGAGAAAATTGCACGGGCTATTGATTATGCTTTAAAACATAAAATTCCTTTCCTGATGATTTCCAAATCAGGTGGAGCTCGTATGATGGAGGCTGGTTTTTCTCTGATGCAAATGGCTAAAACTTCAGCAAAATTGGCCTTATTGGATCAGGCAGGCATTCCATATATTTCACTTTTAACCGACCCGACTACGGGAGGAGTCACGGCATCCTATGCTATGTTGGGTGATTTTAATATTGCCGAGCCTGGAGCCTTGATTGGTTTTGCTGGTCCAAGGGTTATTCGGGAGACAATTGGTAAAGATCTTCCTAAAGGTTTTCAAAGTTCTGAGTTTGTGTTGGAACATGGATTTTTGGATTTCATTGTCGATAGAAGGCAATTGAAAAACAGACTGACAACTTTGCTAAACCTCTTGAACAATTAATGAGTTATGTTTTATAAAAAAGTGGTTCGCCCCTTCAATTTTATAGGAAGGGTTGAATGCTTTTGATGATTAATAAATATATTTGTGCGCCTGTAAAAAAGGCATTTAATCCATAAGAATAGAAAAACCAAAATTTAATGGGTTCAGTAATTATCACGTCAATCGTAGCATTTACCCTGATCATCTTGTTGCTGGTTTTTATTCTCCTGTTTGCTCAGTCCAAACTGGTCAATTCTGGGGACGTGAAAATTGTCATCAATGGAGATGAGAGCAGTCCAATCATCGCTTCTGCGGGAACTAGTTTGCTTTCAACTTTGGGTAATCAGAAGATTTTCCTTCCTTCAGCATGTGGAGGGGGCGGTACTTGTGCGATGTGCAAGTGCGTAGTAGAAGAGGGTGGAGGAGAAGTTCTTCCAACTGAAGTTGGTCACCTTAGCCGAGCAGAACAGCAAGGAAATGTCCGATTGGCTTGCCAGGTAAAGGTAAAGCAGGATATGAAAATCCGCGTTCCGGAAGAAATTTTCGGAATCAAGAAGTGGGAGTGCGAGGTAATTTCGAATTACAACGTTTCCACATTTATCAAGGAATTTAAGGTAAAGCTTCCTGAAGGAGAGACCCTAGATTTCGAATCAGGAGGTTATATCCAGATTGACGTACCGCCAATCACGGTTAATTTTAAAGATATGGACATCACTCCGCATCCAGAATTGGGGCACCCTGCTGATGTCTATAAAAGTGATTGGGACAAATTCGGTTTGTGGGATCTTGTTATGAAAAATGATGAGGAGCTTTTCCGAGCTTACTCTATGGCCAACCACCCAGCAGAGGGTAACATTATCATGTTGACCATCCGTATTGCTACTCCACCATGGGATCGAGCAAATAACAAATGGATGGATGTGAACCCAGGGGTATGTTCTTCTTATGTCTTCTCAAGAAAGCCAGGAGACAAAGTGACTATTTCTGGTCCTTATGGTGAATTCCATATCAATCCTACCCAGCGTGAAATGATTTACATCGGTGGTGGTGCTGGTATGGCTCCTTTGAGATCTCATATCTTCCACCTTTTCCACACGGAGAAAACAAACCGCAAAGTTTCTTACTGGTATGGAGGACGTTCCAAGAAAGAATTGTTCTATGTCCCTCATTTCCGAGAAATAGAAAAAGATTTCCCGAACTTCAAATTTTACATTGGCCTTTCTGAACCTCTTCCTGAAGACAACTGGAAGATCAAGAAATCCTTGGATGATGAAGAAGCAGATGGCTATGTAGGATTTATCCATCAGGTATTGTATGACAACTATCTGAAGAATCATCCTGAGCCAGATGAGATTGAATATTACCTCTGCGGACCTCCTTTGATGAACGCTGCGGTATTGAAAATGCTCGATGATCTAGGAATCCCGGATGAAAATATCCGATTCGATGACTTCGGAGGATAAAATAAGAAAGTCTGTCTCTTAAAATGGGACAGACTTTTTTTATTATTCGAAAGGATAACCCTTTTTAAAGAAGCTGCTTTCGGTGGATACTTCTTTTTGCTTATTTTTAAAATCTAACACACCCGTATGAGTATTCAGTCTTTTTTTGAACCCGTAGCCGAATTTCTTTGGCAAAAAAAATATCCAGATAACTCTTTCTTCAAGCAAATTCATTGGTATGGAGAGGAATTCCCCGATTTGAAAGGGATACAAATAGCCCTCGTTGGCTTGAAGGAAACTAGAGGAGTTCTCCATACTAAAAGCGCTGAACGAGGAGCGTCTGAGATCAGGGAAAAATTGTATTCGCTGAAAAGAGGGATTGGGCCCTATCGGGTTGCGGATTTGGGAGATTTAATTCCAGGAGAAAGTCTTCAAGATACATATGAGCGTATCCAGAAAGTAGGGGATTACCTGATGAAAAAGCAAATTCTTCCCATTTATTTGGGGGGTACGCATGATTTGGATATGGGGCAGTATCTGTCCTATGAAAAAATGAAAAAGCTAGTCAGCCTTTTGACCGTGGACGCAAAATTGGATATGGAAGAAGATGGTCCCATGGCTGATAAACATACACAGGAAATCATCCTTCACCAGCCGAATTTCCTCTTCACTTATTCTCATCTGGCTTATCAAAGTTATTTGGTAGATCCAACTTTAATTAATGTGATTGAAAAGCTCTATTTCGATCATATGCGTTTGGGAATGGTTCGGAAAGAGTTCAAAGAAATCGAGCCCATTATTCGAAATGCGGATTTGCTAAGCTTTGATCTTTCGGCTATTCAATCTTCAGATGCTCCCGGGGTTTTGGAAGCAAATCCCTTCGGATTGACGGCGGAAGAAGCCTGCCAGATTTGTTGGTTTGCAGGGATGAATGAAAAATTGAGCTCCTTTGGCCTTTATGGTTATGAGCCGTATTATGACGATGCTCAAAATAAAACAGCCATGGTTGCCGCAGTCATGGTTTGGTACTTTATCGAAGGATTTTATTCCAGAAAAGACAGTTTGTCTTTTAAAAGCAGCGATTACACCAAATACACGGTCTCTTTGGACACCAAACCAAACACCTTGGTTTTTTATAAAAGTAAACGAAGTGGAAAATGGTGGATGGAAATCCCTCACGGAGACAAGGATCATTTTGATCGTGGAAGTTCCACTGTACCATGTAGCTATTCAGATTACCAAACTGCCCAAAAAGGAGAGATACCTGAGCGTTGGATCAATGCCCAGATCAAATTACTCTGATGAAAAACTATACCAGGCAGCAACTTGCCCTACGGAATGGTCAAGACAAACCTGAAGTTTGGATAGCTTATCGTGGGGTGATTTATGATGTCACTGAGTCCAGACTTTGGAAAACAGGGAAACACTACGAACACTGGGCAGGGCAAGACCTTACCGAAGAATTAAAAGAGGCGCCTCATACTGAAAAGGTTTTTGAGCGATTTAAACCTATTGGAAGATTGATTTGATATGATATTAATTGCTGATAGCGGTTCCAGTAAGACTGATTGGAGAGTAATCCATAAGGATGGCCAGATTTCTCAATTTCGAGGGGTAGGGTTTAATCCTTACTACCAGACTTCTGAGCAAATGGCTTTAGGGATGCAGGTTGAATTTCTTTTGAATCTTCAGGAAGAAATTCAAGAGATTTATTATTACGGTGCAGGTTGCTCTACTCCAGAGCGAAAAAGTGAGGTTATTAAAGCTCTTTCTTCCGTTTTTCCCACGGCCTCCATTCAAGTAGATCATGATTTGTCGGCAGCTGCTCGTGCCACATGTGGTCATTTACCAGGAATCGCTTGTATCCTGGGCACGGGTTCTAATAGCTGTGATTACGATGGAGAAAAAATCATAGCCAATAGACCTGCTCCCGGCTATATTTTGGGAGATGAAGGTGGTGGAGGATATATTGGTAGAAAACTCCTACAGGATTTTATCTATGAGGATATGCCTCTTGAAATCCGAAAAGATTTAGAGGAAACGTTTCAATTGACCCAAGCCATCATCCAAGAAAACGTATATCGGCAGCCCTTTCCCAACCGATATATGGCAAGCTTTTGCAGATTCATTACAGAGCATAAAAGCCACCCTTACTGTTATAAGCTGTATTATGATTCATTCATGGAGTTTTTCGATAAGCACGTTTGCCGCTATGCTGATTTCCAAAATAAACCCGTAAACTTTGTGGGTTCGATCGCTTATTACAATAGTGATATCCTGCGAAAAGCTGCCACGGATAAAGGGATTCAGGTCAAATTAATTCTGGAAAGTCCAATCGCCGGTCTTACCTTATTCCACAAAGAGAACCTTTGAAATCGAGAGCCTTGGCAGATCCAATAAGAAAATCAAAGGGTAATATCACCACGTAGTGTACTGCCAGCGTAGATTATATAAAATAGAATGTAGATGAAAGTAACCGAAACGAGTTCTTTATATGACAATTTGGAGCACATGTCCATTGAAGAATTGCTTCAAAATATCAATCGGGAAGACCACAAAGTTCCAGAGGCTACCAAGCTAGTCATCCCGATGATTAGCAATTTGGTTGAAAAGCTGGTTCCGAGAATGAAAGAAGGCGGGAGGTTATTCTACATTGGGGCAGGTACATCCGGAAGATTAGGCATATTGGATGCTTCTGAATGTCCTCCGACTTATGGAGTTCCTGATGATTGGGTTATTGGGTTAATTGCAGGAGGAGATGCAGCGATTCGGAAAGCAGTAGAAAATGCTGAGGACGACCCAGATCAAGCCTGGAATGATATTCAGGAATATGGGTTTAATGATTTGGATACTGTTATCGGGATTGCAGCTTCTGGAACTACACCCTATGTCATTGGTGGAGTAAGGAAGGCCAAGGAAAATGGCTTACTAACAGCTTGTATTACTTGCAATCCAGATTCTCCATTAAGTAGAGAGGTAGATCATCCCATTGAAGTCGTTGTCGGGCCTGAATTTGTCACAGGAAGTACTCGAATGAAGGCAGGTACAGCCCAAAAGCTGGTATTGAATATGATTTCTACCACCACGATGATCAAGCTTGGGAGAGTAAAAGGAAACAAAATGGTAGATATGCAGCTATCCAATGCCAAATTAGTGGAGCGCGGTACTCGGATGATCATGGAGGCTACAGGTCTGCCTGCTCCGGAAGCAAAAGACTTATTGTTAAAAGAAGGTTCTGTCAGAAAAGCTACCCAGGCTTTTTATACGGGAAAGAAATAAATCTTTTAAGGCGAATATCGTAAAAAGGCCGTATCTTTGCGGGCTATTTAAGCTATTGAATCTCAATCGCTTATTTTAAAATTAAAATCCAGCAGTGATGCTGCATACTTATGAGAAAAAACAATTCAAGAAAGCCTTTTTTCAATCAAGAAAAGGAAGGTAAAAAGGAGGAAAAGTCTCAGGATTTTTCCGGGTTTGAACCTAAGAAAAAGAGCTTTGGATCCTTTGAAAAGAAAGGAGGACCAAAAGGTGGGAAATTCGAAAAGAGAGGGGAAAAACCTTCTTTCAAAAAGAAATTTGAAGACGAGGACCGCCCTAAATTTTCAAAGGGAGCAAAATCTAATAAACGATTTTTTGGAGAGGAGGAACAGCCTAAAGAAAGATCTGAATTCAAGGATTCTAAACCTTCTAGCCGAGTTTACTTGGGAAGAGGAAAAGACCAAAAACCAATTTATGGTGAAAAATCTGAAGGATTTACCGGAAAGAAATCACCAAAACAGGGATTTGGTAAAAACAGAGCTTCCAGAGTCCAAAATCAGGATCAGATTCGACCAGACTATCAGTTTGAAAATGTCCCAAAGGGAAAAAAGAATACCGATCAAGACCAAATCCGACTCAATAAATACATTGCCAACTCAGGGATCTGTTCTCGACGGGAGGCTGATGAATTGATTGCACAGGGCCTTGTATCTGTTAATGGTCAAGTTGTGACTGAACTGGGAATGAAGGTTCATCGGAACGATCGGGTCGTTTACAATGGAAAGAGAATCAACCCTGAAAAGCCGGTTTACTTGCTGTTGAATAAGCCCAAGGATTTCATTACCACGACGGAAGATCCGATGGAGCGAAAGACCGTCATGAATTTAGTGGAGAATGCCTGTGAAGAGCGGATTTTTCCAGTTGGAAGATTGGATCGAAATACGACTGGACTTTTGCTCTTTACCAATGATGGGGAATTGGCGGCCAAGCTTTCTCATCCATCGAACGAAATCAAGAAAATTTACCAAGTAACCTTAGATAAGCCATTGACCAAAAATGACGAGGAGGCGATTCGAGAGGGATTAACCCTTGAAGATGGCCCTGCTCCAGTAGATGACTTGCAGGTACTTTCTTTAGATCGGAAGATTCTGGGATTGGAAATCCACATTGGA
>JABXHZ010000171.1 GCA_013373335.1 Cyclobacteriaceae bacterium
AAAAGTAATGCGGAATTTTTGCTAAAACAGCGAGAAGTGGAAAAGGCCGTGGGAATGGCTTATGTACAGGCTTTTTATTGGAGAGAGTCAATTCGGAATTTGAACTATCTGGATAGCCTATATGGTCAATTTGCTCGTGCAGCTACTCGTAGGTTTCAGTTGGGAGAAAGTAATTTGCTGGAAAAATTGACTGCTGAAAGTAAGCTCCAAGAAGTGGGGTTGCGGTTAAAAGCTGCCCGACAGGATTTTGCAACATCCCTGATCAGTCTTCAACGACTTTTGAATACTTCTGATACCTTGATCTTGGAAGAAGGGGAGCCGGATTTGGAGTTACTGAATCTTGAAAACCCAGTTCATCCCATGGAACTTTGGATGGATGCTCAACAAAGGCAGGCCTCCTTTGCGGTGAAGGAAGCCCGGAGAGTTATGCTTCCTGATTTAAACTTCGAACTTTTTCGTGGTACGAACCCCGGTCCGGAAGCTCGGGTATATCCAGGTTTCCAAGCTGGCGTAACGGTTCCTTTGTTTTTTGGATCTTACAAGTCCAAGGTAAAAGCGGCCAGTATTTATGAGGAGCAACTGCAATTGGAAGCATCTTCACTTTCGCAGTCTCTCGAAACCAAAAAAGCCCAATTAGAAAGGCAAATTCAGAAAGCCCAAAGTGTCTTGGACTATTATCAAGAGGAAGGACAAGTTCTGGCGGATCAGTTGGAAACCCAAGCCAGCCGCTCCTTTCAGGAGGGAGAAATAGACTTTCTTCAATTCGTCCAACTTCTGGAAAACTCTCGGAATATTCGGATCCAGTATTTGGAAAGTAAACTTGAATACCAATTAGCTACCCTAGAACTTATTTATCTGTCTATCTGATGAAAAATTTTATACAATATATCGCATCGATTTTGGCTTTTTCAGTTTTGATTTCTTGCGGGAATTCCTCTAGTGAAATGGAAGGGATTGAGGTTGAAGAAGCCGTCACTTCAGTGGAACAGATCGAACTTTCTGATGCACAATTTGCAACACTCAACATGGCATGGGGTGAATTCGAAGAGCGGAATTTTTCCGAACATATCAGTTTACTAGGGATGGTTCGTGTTCCCACAGAAGGAAGACAGGAAGTTTCAGCAATCTACGGAGGGTATGTATCTGATTTAAAGCTGATCGAAGGACAGGAAATTCGAAGAGGGCAAGTTCTGTTTTATTTAGAAAATCCGGAATTTGTTCGATTACAGCAAGAATATTTGGAATCCAAAGGGCAAGTGGAATACCTAGAAGCTGAATATGAGCGTCAAAAGACTTTGTATTCCGAGCAAATTTCCGCTCAAAAGAACTTTTTGAAAGCCGAAGCGGAATACAAAACGACTCAGGCTAAACTTGCTGGTTTGACCAAACAGCTGTCTATGCTTTCCATTAAAGTGGAAGAGCTTAGCCCGGAAAATATTCGTTCAAAAATTCCTGTTTTTTCCCCGATTAATGGATTTGTAGAAACAATCGATGCAGTTCCTGGAGCCTTTATCAATGAAACCAGTCGGGCATTGACCCTATTAAACCGGGATCATTTACACATCGAATTAATTGCCTACGAAAAAGATGCCTCAAAAATCAGAAAAGGTCAAAAGGTACGTGTATCGATTCCAGATTTGGACATTCAAGAGATAATAGCAGAAGTATATGTAATCAGTCAATCTATTAATGAGGACCGACAGGTTTTGATTCATGCCCATATTTTAGACGAAGCATTTGAAAAGTCCTTGGTTCCGGGGATGTATGTAGAAGCAGAATTGGATTTGGAAGATCGTTTGGTGAATGTGTTACCAGAAACTGCTGTGGTTGAGGTGGAGGATGAGTATGTGATTTTGGTTCAAAACTCCAAGTCTGAAACAGGATTTGTGCTAGACGCTGTCAAAGTAAAGGTTGGGATTTCCAAGGACGGATACGTAGAAGTGATTCCAATTACCGATTTAGACCCTACTAAACCCATATTAACCAAAGGTGCTTTTAGCCTTCTTTGATTTCTTTACAAGTATCAGGAATTTGATTTTTGAAAAATAGTATCTCTACCAGCTTTATGATGGGTTTTCTGAAGTACTTCAGCTTGTTTATTTTTCTTTTTGGGCCGGTATTTTCTTTAGCCCAGACGGGTTTTAAGGATGAATTAGGTAGGGAAATCAGCAAAGAGTATTTTGAACAGCAGATTATTGAAGGGCCTTATTTTGGAATCCCGGATGGGGAAGGAGGTAAAATGCTGGTTCATCGAATGCCTGTTGGACTCCTTGATAATCCTGAAATTTTTTTCGAAAAAACAGCTAACTCGGATGGTTTTAGGGAAGGAAAAGCACTGATCGTCATCTATTATCCTGGTAAGGATGAATGTAATTCTACTGGTTTGGGAAATAATGCCTCTACATTTCAAAAAGAACATCAAACTCTTCTCAAATGGGCTGAAAAGTTTGGAGCATCTGAACCGGTATATATTTATTCGGATCCCAGCGGTTTGGAAAAATATGGAGGACTAATTCCTTGGCAGAAGGATCCGGATAGGATTTTCCAAAATCAATTTTTTAAATACCCCTATCCGTGTGGAAGCTTTGTGGTTATACATCCTAACGGTTCTTTTCGGGGGATTTTGGGAGAATATCCACTTTCTCAGATCAATGTGGCGCTAAAGAAGCTTTCAAAAAATTAAGAGATTTCTGTATCTAAATTCTAGAGTTTTTCTGAAATAAACACCTAATGGCTTTGCTAGCTTGGATTAGCAAAACTGTTTATCTTGTATTGTCAGCCTTACCGAATATGAAGAAAATTATCCTCCTCCTATTTTCCTTTTTTGTGGCTTTATCAATTTACGCCCAAAAAGGTCATCGGATTGAAGTAGAAATCAAAGACTATGAATCTCCCAATTTGTACTTAGCTTATTATTACGGGGATAAGCAATATGTAAAAGATACTGTCCAACGGGACTCGAATGGGAGATTTGTATTTCAGGGAGAAGATGCTTTGGAACCTGGAGTTTACATGATAGTTATGGAGCCAGATAATAATTTTTTTCAAATCCTAGTTGATGAAAATGACCAAAATTATTCCCTTTCTACCTCCAAAGACAATTCTGTAAGCGACATGTCTTTTCAGTTTGCTACGGATAATAAGCTGTTTTACAAGTACTTGAGATTTCTTGAAGAAAAAAGGCCACAGGCTGATAAGCTCCAGGAGCAGCTCTCTCAAAGCCAAGATGAAACAACCCGTGTAAATATCCAGACCCAGCTTGACCAACTCAATGCTGCTGTCCGTGAATATCAGGATAAGTTGATTCAAGATTATCCTGAAAGTTTTACCGCAGCGATAATCAAGGCTAATTTACCTTTGGATTATCCTGAATTTGAAGGAAGTCCAGAGGAGGTTCAAATGAGTCAATACCGTTTTACCAAGGAGCATTATTTTGATAATTTGGACCTTGAGGATCCCCGAATGCTCCGGACACCTTTTCTATTTTCAAGAATAGACAATTACATCCAGCGACTTACTTACCAAAATCCAGATTCAATTAATCAATCTGTAGATTGGATTTTGAATCAGGTTAAACCTGCTGAAGAGACCTTCAAATTTTATCTAATACATTTCTTAAATTCCTATGCAAGGTCTAAAATTATTGGGATGGACGCCGTATATGTTCACCTGGCATTGGATTATTATGCAAAAGGGTTGGCTGATTGGACTGATTCTGAGCAATTGGAAAAAATTGTCACCAATGCGAAAACCCTCGAACCATTATTGATAGGTAAGACGGCTCCTGATATCCAACTTCAAAAGCAGGATGGATCTTTGATTTCACTACATGAAGTAAACTCTCCTTATACAGTACTTTATTTTTGGAGATATGATTGTGGGGCGTGTAAAACCTCTACGCCAATTATGAGGAGCTTTTTTGAAAAATATAAAGATCAGGGCGTTCAGATACTGGCAGTGTGTATGAAAAATGCGGATGAGGTAGGAGGATGCTGGGAATATGTGGAGAAAGTAGGGGTAAGCGACTGGATTCATACCGCGGACCCATATGGAAATGCAAATGTCCAAACTGTTTTCGATGTCAAATCGACACCTCAAATTTATATTCTGGACAAGGACAAAAAGATCATCTTAAAAAAGCTGGGAGCTGATCAAATGGATGAGGTTATGGGTCAGATTATTGAAAGAAATTCCTTGGATCCAGCGAATTAGATCTCATCTGGCCAAGGTACTGGTTTGCCAGTCTCGATAAAGCTTGGTCGCTGCGCATTTACACTCCGCAAATAGCTTCCCAATTCCAGGGCTAACTCTTGAGCTATTTCCGGATTTTGATCGGCGAGGTTATTTTTCTCTTGGATGTCTTCAGCAAGATTATATAATTCTATTTTTTGGTCTTTGTACCAATAAATCAATTTCCAATCTCCTTTTCGTATTGTACTTGTGGTGCCAATTCCAGGGCCGATACCTCCCCATTTATTCGGATAGTGCCAGATTAGGCTTCGATCCGATGAGTTAGTTTGATTTTCTGATTTTAGTGCTGGAAGAAATGATACCCCATCGATTTTTTGAATGGTATGATACTCTTGGAAACCTGCCATTTCTAGAATGCTTGGAAAGAAGTCTTCAATTAGTAAAGGCTCATTTGATTTGGAACCAGGTTTTACGGTTTTTGGCCAACTTACAAGCATGGGTACCCGAATTCCTCCTTCATAGGCGGAGCCTTTCCCACTTTTCAGAGGCCAATTATGCGTATTTGGTTCGCCACCACGGGCATGGGCGCTAAGGCCTCCATTATCTGACATGAAAAGGATGATGGTATTATCAGCTATTCCTTTTTTCTCCAAATAATCCATTAATTGGCCGAGACTATGATCCATTCCTTCCACCATTGAAGCGTAGCGGGCTTCTCGTTCATCTAGACCTAATTCTTTATATTTTTTGTAGTAAGGATGATGGGGCTCAAGGGGTACATGTACTGTATAATGGGCCATATACAGATAGAAAGGCTTATTATTAGAAAGAGCCTGGTCCATGGCGTCTATTGCTTCTAGGGTTAGAGCATCAGTAAGATTAATTGCTTGACCATGATACTTTTCCAATCCGGGTACATCCCACGTGCCATCACCATTTGGATTACTAAAATTATTTTCTCCTTGATAGGAAGCGGGAGCGCCAGCATGATGACCTGCAATATTGATATTAAATCCCAGGTTTAAAGGATTTGATCCTGGTGTTCCAGATGCCCCCCAATGCGCTTTCCCGGCATGTATGGTGAAATATCCCTTTTCTTGTAGCAATTGAGGTAAGGTGGTGGCATGGACGGAATTTTCAATGGTGTCGACAGGTTGCAGTCCATTTACATTCCATTTTGGCATTTGAAGTATGGAGTCTTTGCTGTCAGTGGAAGTATTGAAATGCAAGGTCCAATTGGTGACTTGATGGCGAGCTGCATTCATTCCTGTCATGATGCTTGTTCGGCTTGGGGAGCAAACGGTATAT
>JABXHZ010000094.1 GCA_013373335.1 Cyclobacteriaceae bacterium
CGTCCAAAAAAGCTAGAGCCTTTTCATGCATGACTTCAGGAGCATAGTCCTGTTGCTGATATCGGGCATAGGAAACAAGGTCCATCGGATCCGCTCCCTCATCTAATTTCGTTCCCGGAACGACAATTTCATTATCTAAAGGAATTTTGGTCTCATTCTCCCACAAATGAGGTGGATAGAGATTGTGGGCCTGACGCTGGCAATTGTATCCAAAAAAGTAATCAAATCCCAAATTGGTGGGTATCCCTTCACTTAATGGAGCCCCTAAACCCCATTTTCCAACAATCCCAGTCTTATAGCCATTTTGCTGAAGCACTTTTGCAATGGTCAAAGTCTCCGCCGGTAAAGGACGCTGCCCTTCCAAATTGGGATCTGCAGCCGCTTTAGCATAATCCCAAACCTCACCTCGCTCACGCCATTCATCATTCCCACGGATGTACGCATGTCCACTGTGCAAACCTGTCAAAATCATTCCTCGCGCTGGAGCACAAACAGGTGCGGCAGTATAATGATTTGTGAAAATCTTTCCACTTGCTGCCAATTCATCCATGTTTGGGGTTTTGATCAACTTTTGACCGTTGAATCCTACTTCTCCATATCCCAAATCATCCGCAAGAATGAGGACAATATTGGGTTTTTTAGGGGTTTGTTCCGCTTGCTGGCAAGCAAAAAATCCCAAAAACAAAAATGCTAGGAGAAGTCGTGAATTAATCATTCGAATTGAATAGGTGGGTTTGGATTAAATCTATGGATTTTTCTAGGCGTTGGCTACGGGAACCGCTGATTTTTTCCCAAGGAAAGCCACTTTTCGCTGCCAAATCGACATACTTGTCTAAAAAATAAGCTCTCATTTCGAGATCCGGGTGTTCACGCAAAGGGTCCGGCTCCCAAGGCAAATCAATGTCGGTCAATAAAATCAAATCATAAACCCGTTTGTCCAACTCCTCCAAAACCCAAGGATGAACCTCTCCGAATTTATGCTGGGACCAAACTTGGATTACTCGCAAATCGGTATCACAGAACAAAAGCTTTTTTGAAGCTTGGGCTTTTTCATCCTCCAAGGCCATTTGTCCTTTTCCGATTCTTAAAAGATCTCCATAATCATATTCTCGGTCCAGTAGATCGAGGTATTCGCGGGCAAACTCCGGCACCCATGGCTCGTCATAATGGACAGCAAGATCAGAGGCCAAAGTGCTTTTGCCTGTAGATTCCGGTCCCAAAATGAGGATTCGCTTAGGATTCGGCATAGTGTTTAGCTGATTTGATCCAGGCAAATAAGCCCATAAATGCCAAAACGGTAAAAAATAAAAACTGAAAAGAGGTTAAAATCAATCCTTTATGGAAATAAAGCGGAATGGATACCAAATCAGTTATGATCCAAAATATCCAGTTTTCCACTTTCTTTCTTGCCATCAACCACATCGCCACAAAGGCCGAAGAAGTAGTGAATGAATCCCAATAGGGTACATCTGAATCTGTAAAACTGCTGAGCACGAAAGAAAGGATTCCATAAGAAGCGACAAAAATCAACGCTGACACCATCCAACCGGAGGGCTTGAGCCAGGTGACGGGAAGGACAGCTTGATTTTCTTTCGGGTGCGTCCAAACATACCAGCCATAAATAGACATGCTGAAATAATAGGCATTGATTCCCATGTCCGCATAGAGCTTGTATTGAAGGCAAATCCACACATAAATCAAGGTGGAAATAATCCCTGTAGGATAGACCCAAATATGCTCTCTCATGGAGTAGAAAACGGAAGCAATTCCAAAAAATACCGCTATCCCTTCCAGCCAGGTCATGGCTTTCAGCCCTTCGTTCAATCCATCTAGAAGAAATTGAAAATCCATGACCAAATATCAACCTTTTGTCTGAAATCTCTTGGAAAAGGAGAACTAGATGATCAGGATTTTCAATTCATCAATAAGTTAGTGTGGTAATTCCGTCAAAGGAGGTCCTGTCCTAGCCTTTATAGCATTTGTAGCCGGAATAGCTGAACTTGGTGTATTACTTACATAGACTGCAAAAAGGGAATTAGACACAAAAGTTCCTGCATTAGGTTCTAAAGGAAGAGGTTCTTGTGCTTCAATACCTCCAAAAATATACCCTACCAAAACTTTGGCTCCCGCATTGATTTTACTCAAATCGACTACTCCATTTTCAAAAGATACACCCTGATCGAATAGTGCCCGGTTGGGGATAAAATTGGTACTAGTGCCTAGAAGTCTATTTCCAGGTATGGGATTAGGCAAAATATACTCCTGATATTGACCAGTGGAAGTTCTTTGAAATGAAGATACATCGGCAATAAATGGAAGTCCATCATTTCTTCCACCAGCTGTCACCTTATCAAAAGCTTCCTTTTGGGAAGGTGTCTGGTTGTAATAATACAAGCTAATTCCCCCAAACATGGTGTGAAACACTGAAGTGTCTTCTGCAGTGGGATTGTAGATTGTAATTACAGGGCACTCGTATTGGCTAAACTTTTGGTGCACCGAAGAATCCATTGAATACTTGGATTGCCCTGAGATAAAAATCGGATAATCATATCCTCCGATAATTCCAGGTCTAAAAACCCCTCCTAGCGCCGTTAATTCCTCGGTCCCAGTTTTGGGGTCAACACTTTCAATAATATTACCATCCCTTCTATGAAAAGGTTGATCCCATCCTGAGTTTGTCAACCTTCCATATCCATATAGTGATAAATCCTGGGGATTAAGCCTAAAACTCCTGATCTCATTGCTATATTCCTGCTCAAAGTCTGTCCCTCCAAATGCTCGGTACTGCCCATCAAAACGCTGCCCAAAAATTAACAGGAAGCTTTCACCGATCTTACTTAACACACCCCCGGTGATAGCCAATCGATCATCTTTTCCTATTTTCATTAAGCCCTCTACCGTGGAAGCTGAGGCCCCTCTTTTTATAGCTTGACAGACATCTTCTAATTTGAATTGGATGACTGAACCGAAAGTAACCATATTGGTACCATCCGCCTTCCATCCATACCCTCCCACTACATACATAAAATCTGTATCCTTATCATGGAAAGCCTGAAGGTTGGTAGCCTGAAGTGGAGCGGAAAAGTCATCACTTAGCTGTTTCACATCAAAGGACCATTGATCTCCTGTTCTGGGATCCATCACAAATAGAAAATTATTAGCACTATCCCGGACAAAATTATTCGCTGGGGAGGGGTTAAAGGTATGAAGACCTTGTCTCCTTCCTCCAACCATAAATATTTCCCCTGCTTGATTCATTGCACTGCCAAAAGACTGGAGCCGTGGTAGTGGTGGCTTTCCTGCAAAATCTTGTTCTTCAAAGTTTATAGTGTATGGCAAAGCCCCCTCAGAAATATTGAGATCGGTGACAGGTTCAGAAAGTAGTACGGTACCCTGTTCCTGCGTCTGCTCCTTATTTTCAGAAGAAGAACAAGCCAAAAGTGTGGAAAAACAGAATCCACATATCAAGAATAAAATTGTTTGATTTTTCATGAGTCGGAAGAGTTAGGGGTGCCAAATTGCATTTTTCGAATAAAATTGAGTACTGTCTGAGTTTTCTCAGGAGACATATCCCGTGTCACTGGCATGTATCTGGAATCAGTGATGTCCCTACTCAAAAAGAAAGGAATAGCTCCTTTATTTATCCCATTTTCTAACGCTGGGGCACCATAAAACCCAAAGGGTGGATTTAATGAAAAGGTTTGAAAAGAGTTAAAGTCAATCAAATTGATCTTTTCTGTCATCCCAGGGAATAATTTGACATATCCTGCAAAGATTTTCTGGATCTCTTCCCAAGTAGGGTTGGGATTAACTGGGTATGCCGACCAAGCGAGGCATGAAATCATGGCGCTTTGAGGAGTAGACACTGGAACAGGCTTAGAAGGATCATAAAGATTTATAAAATACAATTGTCCATCCAATAAAGGTGTCCTATAACCTGGGTCTTTCAGCACAGTAATGGTTACTGTTGCAAATCCGAGTTCATTGGTAGGGGTTATGGTAGCTTCAATGGCACCAAAAGCTTGTGGCGTATTACCTGGATTGCTTGGAGGAACCGTGGCCCCAGGAGTATCCCCATGTACACTTATGATATTGAGGCTGAGTTGTTTATTTACTAGGGGTTTACCCAGGTGACTGACATACACTTGAGTAGTTGCCTCCCTACCTGGAAATCCAGATATTCTGATTGGCCTTACCTCAATTTCAATATTGGTTTGAGAAATATTTTCCTTAAAAATCTGAGTGGGACCAATGTCAGTTCTAGAGCACTCCAAGCTTAGGGAAGAAGTCAATGCCATATTCAATTGCGCATCGGTTAGCGGAATTTCAACAATATGGGAATAGAGATTGAAGCAAGACTCTGAACAATCCACCTCTCCTAAAGAAACAGGGTCACCTTCGGAAGGATTTAACCAAGCAGTCACATTTCCCAAATCTACGGGAGGCCCACCTGCCGTTTTCCTACAAATACCATTTGCCAAGTCTATAATTAAAAGCTTCCTATTCTCGTCAATCGTAAATGGACAGTTATTAAACATAGGCCAGTTCCAAGGTTGGCTTTTGTCTTGCGGCCGTCCAAGAAGAACCCTAGCCCCGGGATTATAAAGAGGCTCATTGGCAAATACAGGCCCCAAGGACCCTGTAATCCTTCCTGTTTGATATTCTGCATCCTCTGGGACGTTCCGATAGCCATCCATAACGAAGCGAATGGAAACCAGGTAATTGTTATCTTCTACGATCGTCCTGCTTTTCAAAAGGGCCAAAACGGGAGATTTATCATCACTTGGCCATGTATCTACAGGTACTCGAATTATCGACTGAAAGACTCCAGAGGCATTCATATCCCCACCAAAGCTATCCATCATATAATCTGCATCCTGCCAACTACGCGTGGCTAACACCGCCACCCACCAAAGCTGGTTAAGGACAGCTGGATCTACATTACCCGTTAGGCTTACATTCTCAGAGATAGGTATACTGACTTGCATACCAAAAATAGTAGGCACTCCCTGTTGGTAGACATCGATATCTGCTATTTTAGCTGCAGAAGGCTTATCCGTGGTCGTAAAGGGCAAAGTGACCAAAGGGTCTGAAACTTCTCCATTTTGCCCAATGGTAGATACAACCGAGCAATTCTTTAAGATGAACCGATGAAGACCCATTGGGCTTTGCCATGGAGAAGGTGTTGTGTTTTCTACCTCGTAGTGGGTAGGGTCATTGTTTACAGTGGATGGGTCCGTAAAATATCGACCAGTGAAATTAATCCTGGGATAGGACAGGTAACTCATAGTTTTTATGGATTAAATTGAACAAAATATGAAGGTTTGGACCCATCAAAAAACTCTATGGATCAACTTTTAGAATCTACAAAATACATCTCCACCAAGCCCTTATTCTTAACTTCTATTTTTCCTCTTGGTGTACAATCAAAATGATCTTTTACTAATTCGTAGGTACTGCCGCTTATGTTGACTTTACCGGCTTCTCCGGCAGTTTCCATTCGAGAGGCCACGTTTACTGTATCTCCCCAAATATCATAGGCGAACTTCTTGAGCCCTACAATGCCAGCAATCACTGGTCCTGTATGAATTCCAATTCGCATATTGATTGAGGCTTTCCCCTCCTCTTCATTCTTCTTGACATGATTTTGGATAAAATCCCTAATCTCAAGTGCCGCTCTTATGATGTTTGAAGGATCAAAATTCTTTGACAGGTTAAGCCCACCTGCGCACATGTAACTATCTCCGATGGTTTTGATTTTTTCGACTCCGTATTTCTCTACAATCTTGTCAAATTCACTGTAGAAATAATTGAGCTCGGAAACCAACTCCTCCGCTGTGAGCTTTTCACAAATACTTGAAAAGTTTACAATGTCTGTAAACATTACACTTACATGATCAAAATGCCTAGCCTTGGAGGCGCCGTTATTTTTGAGTTCACTTGCTATATCAGGAGGAAGTATATTAAGCAATAGCTCATCAGACTTTTCTTTTTCTTTATGGAGCTGCTTGGTCCTCAACTGAATCTTATCCTCCATATTTTGATAAAGAAGGGCATTTTCTAAAGAAATAGCCATTTGACTGGAGAGAAGGTTAACTAGATTCAAGCGTTCTTTGGTAAATG
The DNA here is from genome assembly GCA_013373335.1 of Cyclobacteriaceae bacterium. GTDB lineage: Bacteria > Bacteroidota > Bacteroidia > Cytophagales > Cyclobacteriaceae > Algoriphagus. Next base: position 6,124 of record JABXHZ010000094.1, read on the forward strand.
CACCTTCGATTAGATTATTCTCTAAATAAATGATCCCAGTAACTTCTCGCTGCTTCATCAAAGGAAGCACTAAAAGGGATTTTATTTTTTCCGTATTGATGTAAGAATCTTTACCAAATTGTGGATCCACAAAGGCATGATCCAGGATAATGCTACTTTTAGTTTTGGCTACTTCATAGATGACTGTTTTGGCAATTTTATCATATTCTTTCAACAGCAGGTTTTCAAAAAGATTTGGTTCCGGATGCTCGGTGCAGGACTCAGACTGCACAAAAAATTCATTCTCATTTTTGAGTATCAGCACCATTCGCTGAGCACCTGCATTCTCAATGATAACCTTCATTAAGGTGGTCAAAAGATCCTTGAGTCGAATCTCCTTTGAAATTGCCTCTGCAGATTTCATAACCGATTTTAAATCCAAATCCTGATTGGAGAGGTTCGCCTTATTGTCATTTTCTTGAACTTGGTTACTGAATCGATATTCAATGGAAGAAAAATTATTCGAGGAGCGTTTGGACCCTAACAAATCAGCAATTCCCTTGGCACCCAATAAATCATATAAATACTCGGCATCTCTTAAATGTATTGCTGCCAGTTTTTTCTTTCCCTTCTCCAGATTTAGGTCAAATAATCGTTTATTGGCTAAGGCCTGAATCTGTAGATATTCATATTTTTCAGCCTCCTCTAAGGCTAAGTAATATTCTGCATCGGCCAATTCCATATTTCCTTGAATCTTCGCCAATTCTGCTGCCAGCAAATGATACTTATGGCTAAAATTAGAGGGACTATGTGCAGCGTATTTTTTAAACTTATTTACGATGCCAGACAGGGCTCTTCTTTTTTTCAGCTTGTCCAATTGATCTGATTGGGGAATCAATGCTGCCAAAATCAATCCTTTATAAAAGAAGTGCTCGGCTGTATGAAGCATCCCAGGAGAATCATTCAGATAATTATCCGAAAGAATTGACACTTCAAAAGCTTCCGGATAAGCCTCCCATAGGTAGAGGGACTGCATCTTGTTGATATAGTAAAAATGAGCAAAATGTCTGGAATTGAAATCCTCCAGACTTTTCTCATAATCCTCCTCTATGAATTCTCCATCATTGTAAGAAAGCGGGGAGTCAGTTTGCCCTTTTAAGTTTTTGATGGTTTGAACAATCGCAGTCATTGTTAAAACTCCTTCCTCGATTTCAAATCTTTTGAGGAAATCGAGATACGCTTGACAGGCTTCCAAAACCGCATCAAAGCGCACTCCCCGCATAAAATAGCTCTGCGAAATACCACAACTAGCACAACTGGCATGAAATAAATCACCAACTTCCAACCCTGATTCATAAGCATGCTGCCAATACTCCTCCATTTCTTTAGCAGGCTTTCTCCAAGGGATAGCAAAATATCCCGTCACAAAATAGGTCTCAGCCCTTGCCCCTAGGTTTTTATATTTTTCGACCAAAGCCAACGTAAGCTGGCCGATTTTGTAGCCAGTTGTCCGAAAACCTAGTATTCCACTATGGAATACTGGGCCAAATCCCAAAAATCCGATAAAGCCTCCATCGGTATTTCCATGCTTCAGGCATAAATTAACCATGATAGCACAGACCAAAACACAAAGTTCGGGTTTGATCTGGAAAGCGGACTGTCCGGCAGCCGCCATTAAAAGCATTGCTGTTTTGAGTTTTTCATCCTCCATTTCTGGAAGATCTATGACTTCCTCCAAGGGACGACTACCGATAAGAACTTTGTATTTGACAAATTCAATTGCCAAGCTAGGGGGAGAAAAACTGGCGGGAATATTAACCCCTAATTCTGCGGTCACTTCTCTACAGGCCTGATAGGCCGCTTCGAAATCCCTGATGTTATTATAAAATTGAATTTTTCTTATTGTGACCCTTGCCTTATCTATGAGATCTGTAGTATTCAGTAACGCTTCGTCGAAAAATTGAATTACGCCTTGGTTATTACCGGCTAGATATTCGGATTCAGCCCGCTGCAAATTCAAGTCGCGAATTACTTCTTTGGAGAGTTTCAAATTCCTGGATGAAACCAAATCCATTGCCTGCTGTATATAACTTAATCCTGATTCGTAAGCATTCGCATACTTCGCACGGATACTTGCCGCAATATTCAGAGATACCAGTTCCACAAGAAGTGACTCATCCTGAATAAGTTTTTCTGCAAAATTGAAATGGTCAGTGATGGCATAAATGAGATCCGAGTGCTCAAGGTTGGTAAGTTTGGATTTCATACTCTGAGCGATATCGAATCGAATTTTTCGTTTCTCATCATCTGACATTAAAGCCAAAGCTGCTTGCTGGATTTTGTCATGCTGAAAACCGTAATCGTCTTCACCAGATCGCTCTTTAGATTTAATATTTTCAATAATGCAAAGCTTCTCGGCCAATTTGAGCTGCATATCGAGTTCCCCTTCCGAGATATCTACAAGACCACTCAAAATCTCAATCGAAAACGTATTTCCAATACAAGAAGCAAACTTCAAGGTGTTCTGAACCTGCTGAGGAAGCCGTAAAAATAGCTCGCCCATCAAGTCAACTACATTATCGCTGATTTTGATTCGATTAGCTTTCTCTGAATTGTAGGTCCACTCCTTGTTGTTGTCAGATAAATAAATAACCCCATTCTCATACAAGGTCAATAAAGACTGTCTGATGAAAAAGGGATTTCCTAAGGTCTTTCTGTAAACGATTTTGGCTAGAGATTCGCTTTTTTGTTTCGAAATCGAAAGCGAATCGGCGATGATATCCTCAACTGCCGATTGATCCAATGGCTGTAGATCAAAGTGGGAAATAGATATATTTTCAGATTTCAATCGTTCTACCATCATCATCATCGGATGAGACGGGGACACTTCATTCTCCCGATAGGCACATATGATCATCAAGTGCTTTAAACTTGGATCTAAAAGAGTAGTCTCTAACCATCGGCGAGTAGTACTATCTAACCATTGCAAGTCATCTAAAAAAATGCATAGGGGATGGTCCTCTCTAGCAAAAGATCGAATAAAACTATTAAAAACCTGATCAAACCGGTTTTTTGACTCATTCATTGGAAGAGAAGGAACGGGAGGTTGAGGCCCAATAAGCTGCTCTAATTCCGGCATCATTTCAATGATCAACTGACCAGAATTTCCCACTGCTTTCAGAATGTTCCGCTTCCAATATTCCTGTTGCTCTTCTCCTCGGATTAATATCTGCTCAACCAAATCATTTAAAGCAACCAGCAAAGAGCTTAAGGGAGGATTCTTTTTGTATTGCTCAAATTTCCCTGAGATAAAAAACCCACCTCCGATATCAATGGACTTTTGAAATTCCTTTACAAAACTTGACTTTCCTACCCCTGAATATCCGCTCACCAAAGCCAATTCAGCTTTGTGGGTTTTCATATTCTCAAACGCCTCATTTAGGCGCTCCAATTCCTGATCCCTACCATATACTTTGGAGGAAATCTGAAACTGATCGAGTTGGTCCTGGGATCCCAGCTCAAAATCTGTAATCTCATTAATATCCAATAATCGATCTAAACATTGCTGCAAGTCACTTAATAACCCAGAACTACTTTGATACCTGTCAGCTGTATTTTTTTCAAGGAGTTTAAGTACTATTTTCCCAATCACACCGGGAATGGAAGGCTGAATTCTTTGAGGAGGTTCTGGCTTCAAAGCCAAATGAGCGTGCATCAACTCCATGGGATCGGAAAACCTAAACATGGTCCTTCCAGTCAACATTTCATAAAATACTACACCGATGGAGTAGAGATCTGTTCTGTGATCAACGGGTCTATTCATTCGACCGGTTTGCTCAGGAGAAATGTAATTCAATCCCAACTCAAGCGCCTCACTTACATTGGAATAGTAAAGATCCCTTCCTCGTTCAACGGCATAATCAAAGCCCCAAAGCTTCACTTCTCCATTATTCTCGACCAGAATATTAGAGGGATTGATATTTTTATGGATAATATTTTTGCTGTGCAGGTAATGAACAGCCTTGGTGATTCCCATGGCTATTTTCAAAAATAAAACCAGATCTAGCCTTCCCTTTTTCAGGAAATCAGCTAGCGGTTCTCCAGTCACATCCTCATTCACCAAAATGGGTAAATTTTCAAGGTGCTCCATCCCAATTTGGCGCACAATATTGGGGTGAGAAAGCTTTGACAAAATAGAATATTCCTGTTTCAGATGATTCAAATCCCTAAATGTGGGATAAGCTGATCGGAAAGTTTGGATCGTCACATTTGCAGAATCCTCAACTCGACTTGCCTTGTAGATGATGTATCTGGAATTTTCTCTGACCTTATCTAAAATTTTATATTGAAAATCAGCCATTAAAAAAATCTAGTGTTGCGTAGTGTTAATATCAGGTGTAAAAAGATACAATAATTTTATTAGCAAACCTTTCTATAGTACAAAAAAAATTGAATTTGTTTAAAATCATATCTGAAAAATCATGTCTCATCTAATAAAAGGAAAACTTCAATTCCTGGAGTGTTTTATTAGATTTCTTTGAAGTATCCTTCCTGATTTCACGAATTCGGCAACCATTTATGCTAAGAATTCATTAGAAATAGAATACCTATTCATGTAGTAAATCTGCTTCGGACTATCCTCCAAGAAAACAAATGAAAAGGTTAGTTTATGATCTCAAGACTGGCCCCTCTTCAAACTGTGGTTTGTTAAAGCCAAGTCAAAGGAATTGATCCAATTGAAGAAAAACTTTCCCATGACTTCTTGGGTTTCCTCATTAACTTTGCCAGCTATGACTTTGAGTACCTTGACCGACACAAAAGATCTCGAATCCCTCGATCCCAAACATTTTATCATTATCAAAAACGCCCGGGTTAACAATCTGAAAAACCTGAGTGTAGCGATTCCTAGAAACCACTTTGTGGTGATAACAGGACTTTCCGGATCCGGTAAATCTTCTTTAGCCTTTGACACCCTTTTTGCCGAAGGCCAACGCATGTATGTGGAAAGTTTGAGTTCCTATGCACGTCAGTTTCTCGGTCGAATGGAAAAGCCCGAAGTCGAATACATCAAGGGAGTGGCGCCGGCCATTGCTATCCAGCAAAAGGTCACCACAAAAAACCCACGTTCAACGGTGGGTACAACGACTGAAATCTACGATTACCTGAAATTGCTTTTTGCCCGGGTGGGGAAAACCTTCTCTCCTATCTCTGGGAATGAAGTTAAGCACCATACCGTCACCGATATTGTCGATTACATTTTGTCTTTTGAGGAAGGATCAAAAGTGATGATTTCTTGTCCGCTTCAGGTAGCAAAAGGGCGGAAAATTGAACAAGAATTGGAATTACTTCTGCAAAAAGGCTATACCAGAATCCTAATCGATGGAGAGGCCTATTTTGTGGAAGACCTTTTGGAAGAGAAAAAAATCCCAAAAGGAAATTATGAAATCCTGATCGACCGCGCGTCTGTAAGAAAAGATGACGAGGATAATCAATTCCGAATTGCTGACTCGGTTCAAACAGCCTTATTCGAGGGACATGGCGATTGTAAAATCACCATTCCTGAACAGGAAATCCGGGAATTTTCAGATCGATTCGAATTGGACGGGATGAGCTTCGAGTTGCCTTCGGTGAACTTTTTCTCTTTCAATAATCCATACGGCGCCTGCAAACGCTGCGAGGGTTTCGGTAATGTCCTGGGAATTGATCCGGACTTGGTTATTCCCGACAAGGAACTTTCTGTATATGAAGGCGCGATTGCCCCTTGGCGAGGAGAAACCTCCCGTTCTTGGGTGGAACCTCTTTTGAAGAAAGGAATCGAATTCGATTTCCCTATTCACAGATCCTACAACGAGCTGACACAAAAAGAGCAGGAATTGCTCTGGACAGGAAACAAGTATTTCAGGGGCTTGAATGACTTTTTCAAGGAACTAGAAACCAAAACCCATAAAATCCAATACCGGGTGATGCTTTCCCGATTTAGAGGACGAACCACCTGTCCCGAGTGTCGAGGAACCCGTCTTCGAAAAGATGCTTCCTATGTCAAAATCAACGGGAAATCCATTACGGATTTGGTGTTGATGCCAATTGACGAGGCTTTGGCATTTTTCAATCAATTGGAATTGGCTCCGCATGAAGCCAAAGTAGCCAATCGACTCTTGAAAGAAATTGTCAGTCGCCTGGAATTTATGGATCAGGTAGGACTAGGCTATTTGACTTTGAATCGATTGACTTCTACCCTTTCCGGTGGAGAATACCAACGGATTAAATTGGCCACTTCTTTGGGTTCTGCGCTGGTAGGGTCCATGTATATTTTGGATGAACCTAGCATCGGCTTGCATCCTCGAGACACCGATCGCTTGGTTGGGGTACTCAAGTCCCTCCGCGATATGGGCAATACGGTCATTGTGGTCGAACATGAAGAAAAAGTCATGAAGGCAGCCGATCAAATCATCGATATAGGACCGGATGCCGGCGTGCATGGAGGGGAGTTACTGTTTCAAGGTTCGATTCAAGACTTGATGGCAACTGCCCAAACGCATACAGCCCGCTATCTTCGGGGAGAGGAGCATATCTGGAAAAAAAATGGAAACCGAAAGTGGAAGGACTCCATCATCGTCAAAGGAGCACGGGAAAATAATCTGAAGAACTTGACCGTACAATTTCCGCTGAATACCCTGACTGTGGTAACAGGGGTATCGGGTTCGGGAAAATCAACTTTAATCAAAAAAGTACTGTATCCTGCTTTGGGAAAAATGCTCGGAACAGTCATTGACGAATCCGGAAAATACGATAAGATCGAAGGAGACTACAAGCGAATCACACAGGTAGAATTTGTCGATCAAAACCCTATCGGAAAATCCTCCCGCTCCAATCCGGTAACTTATGTAAAAGCCTATGATGCTATTCGGACGCTTTTTGCTGATCAACCCATCTCCAAGCAACGCGGCTACAAACCTGCCTTTTTCTCCTTCAACGTGGATGGTGGACGATGCGAAGCCTGTCAGGGAGAAGGCACCATCACTGTGGAGATGCAGTTTATGGCAGATATCCACCTGACCTGTGAGTCATGCAAAGGGAAGCGATTCAAGAATGAAATCCTCGATGTGAAATACAAGGACAAGGATATATCCGAAGTTTTGGGAATGACCATTGATGAGGCGATGGAATTCTTCCAGGGAAAAACCCAAATTATCAACCGACTCCAACCTTTGCAGGAAGTGGGATTAGGCTATATCGGTATGGGGCAAAGTTCGAATACCCTTTCAGGAGGGGAAGCGCAGCGTGTGAAATTGGCCTCATTCTTAGGCAAAGGAGGCACCAAATCCGGAGATCATGTCCTCTTTATTTTTGACGAACCGACGACTGGATTGCATTTCCATGATATCAGCAAGCTCCTCCACAGCATCAATGCCTTGATTGATCAGGGGCATTCAGTAATCATCATCGAGCACAATACCGAGGTAATTAAATCAGCCGACTGGGTGATAGATTTGGGTCCCGAAGGAGGAAACAAAGGCGGGCATTTGACCTTTGCTGGCACTCCTGAGGATTTGGCTAAGGAAGAAGGAATTTATACTGCGAAGTATTTGAGGGAGGGGTTTGCTTGATCCACTTGGAAGCCAACGCTTAAAGTTTTCGCTCATACCAGCTTTTGTGCACAATCTTCCACGAACCTTCTACTTTGATTAGAGTGAGAAAATCATAATAATAGATCCCCGGCCAATACAATTCGGTTTCCACCGAGGCCGTATTCCCTTGAACTCGAATAGATACGATTTCATTTTTATAGGCAGCAGGATCTCGAGGATCTCCTTTAGCCGTTCCCGAAGCCCAAGTTTCGAAATCTGTGATGGTCAGATTTTCTCCCCGATAACCTATCAGTCTAGCCTCTGTCAAAAATGCTGCTTCGAGTTTCGATCGATCTCGCTCAATCATCCCATCAAAGTAATTTTGAACAGTCGCCTGAATCAATTC
>JABXHZ010000326.1 GCA_013373335.1 Cyclobacteriaceae bacterium
CTATTAAGCGATACCAGTCTGGAAATGTATCTATTACAGACCTTTCTATTGCTCAAAACGAGAAGGACACCAATCGAAGAGCCTATTTTAGCGCTTTAAAGGATTATTGGTTGGCCTATTATGAGCTTCGGGCATTGACGCTCTTTGATTTTGAAAATCAAGAATTGCTGTATAAATCGGAATAAAAAAAGGCGGGTTTACCCGCCTTCTTCATATTCTCTGATTTCCTCCTTTAATTTTTCAATTTCCTTTTCAAGCTTCTCTACTTGTTTTTCTTGCTTTTGAATAGATTTTGTCTCTTTTGATACTTGTTTTGGAGACAGCTTTCCTCCTGTATTGGATTTGTTAAACTTATCCCTACTTTTCTGAAGTTTCTCTTTCGCTTTTTCTAGCTTTTCCTCGTCCTTGGACAATTTTTCTTTGGCCTTTTCATACTTTTCTGCAGCTTTAGCTTCCTTGATTTCTTGTTTCGTAGGCTCAGTGGTTTGTCCTATTGATTTATTTGGAAGTAGGAAAAAGCCAACCAAAAGGAAAAAAGAGACGAATCCAATTTTGATATAATTTTTCATGGGAAAAGTTTTTCTATTAAAATAATGAAAATCAACTTGAAAGAAAACCTAAATCTAATTTAGTCAGTTTGGCTTTCTTCACTTTCTCCTTTTTTGGGAAGTCTGTTTGCTTTTTTTAGCGCTTCCCGAATAATCCATTCTAGTTGCCCGTTGGTGCTTCGGAATTCATCCGCAGCCCATTTTTCAATAGCTTTCATTGTTTCTTCGCTGATTCGAAGTGCAAAAGCTTTCTTCTTACTCATAGAAAGGTTCCTCCTGCCAATATTCCAGAAATGCTTTTAATTCAGCGGCTTTCTGGGTTCCGATCATGATTTTCTTTTTTTCGTCAGTATGGATCGATAATCCTTTGTCTCCAATAATACTGTAGGCCTTTGTAGTGCGATTCCCCTTTATTCCCCATCCACCAAAATCTGAAATAGGAGAATAGCTTACCACTTCAATAGCTCGAATTTTAGATCTTGGGATCGTTCTCCACTTGTTGATGAAAGGAACATATCGATAATGAACTCCTGCCTCATCGATCCTACTTTCGAGGCGGAGATTCATCAAAAGGAAAAATGAAAGTCCAACAACCCCTATGATTATTGCAGAAGCAAATGCTATCTCATTTGGGTCTGTATTACTTGCTTTCATAATGATAAAGACCAAGATGAACATTGGGATCTCTGTCATAAGCAATACATACATGAGCCATGTGCCTCGGTATGTTTGACTTTCATTGAATATCTGACGAGCCATCAGTTTATTGATTGAGAGTGCCTACATTCAGAACAGGGTTCGCACTTTTATCAGAGCATAGTACCACCATCAAGTTGGAGACCATCGTTGCTTTTTTCTCCTCATCAAACTCGATGATATCTTTCATTTTCAAGTCATCAAGTGCCATTTCAACCATCCCTACAGCTCCTTCAACGATTTTTTGACGAGCTGCTACGATTGCCGTTGCCTGTTGACGCTGAAGCATCGCCGAAGCAATCTCAGAAGCATATGCTAAGTGGGATATTCTTGCTTCGATCACTTTGATCCCTGCATGATGTAAGCGTTCAGAAATTTCTTGTTCTAGGGAATGGTTTACTTCTTCAACACCGGAGCGAAGTGTGACTTCTGCATCCTCGTCCTCAAAATTGTCATAAGGATAGAGTCCTGCCATTTTTCGGACAGCTGCATCCGATTGAAGGTGTACAAAGTTTTCATAGTCCTCTACATCAAAAGTGGCTTTAAAGGTATCTTCCACTTGCCAAACCACAATGGTTCCAATCATGACGGGATTACCGATCTTATCATTGACCTTAAGAGGTTTGTTTTCAAAGTTTCTGACCCGTAATGAGATTTTCTTTTTGGTCATGAAAGGATTCACCCAGAAAAAGCCATTCGCTTTCACAGTTCCTTTATAATCCCCAAAGAGCAGCAGAACCATTGCCTTATTGGGTTCGACGATAAAAAAACCTGGAATTAGCAGGATAAAAGCTAGAATACAAACTACCCCTATGATCGGCAGGCCGTTCAAAAAGAAGTAGGGCGCCAATGGGATCATGATCAAATCCAATAATAGGATAAGGTAACCGGACGAAGGTTTGATTATTTTTTCCATATTAGTATGATATTAAAATGATATCATATTGAAATACGGGAATTCTTTTTAAAGGTTCAAGTTTTTTCAAAAAAAAATCCCTGATGAACAGGGATTTAAAATTTGACCGGGAGAGAAGTTATTTTTTGGAAAAGAGCGAATCCACAAATTCTTTCCGATTGAAAATCTGTAAATCGCTCATTTTTTCTCCTACTCCAATGTATTTGACTGGAATTTTAAATTGGTCAGAAATACCTATTACAACTCCGCCTTTTGCTGTACCATCCAATTTGGTGATTGCCAAAGATGTAACTTCAGTGGCTTTCGTAAATTCTTTCGCCTGAATGAATGCATTCTGCCCAGTAGAACCATCCAATACCAAAAGTATTTCATGGGGAGCATCGGGTATGAACTTTTGCATGACTCTTTTGATCTTAGAAAGTTCATTCATCAGGTTCACTTTGGTATGAAGTCTTCCGGCGGTGTCGATGATGATTACATCTACACCATTTTCCTTACCCTGTTTTACAGCATCAAATGCGACTGATGCAGGATCGGTGTTCATCCCATGAGAAACAACAGGTACACCAACTCGCTCCCCCCATAAGATCAATTGGTCTACAGCAGCAGCCCTAAACGTATCAGCAGCTCCTAGGAGGACAGACTTACCATTGGATTTGAATAGGTTGGCTAGTTTTCCGATGGTTGTTGTCTTTCCAACTCCATTTACCCCAACCACCATGATTACATAAGGTTTCTTTTCTTCAGGTATTTCAAAGTCCAAAAAGTCCTGGGAATTGTTTTCTTCCAGAAGAGCGATAATTTCTTCTCGGAGAATTTTGTCGAGTTCCTCCGTATTTAAATATTTATCTCGGGCAACCCGTTCTTCAATTCTCTCGATGATTTTAATCGTGGTGTCAACACCTACATCGGATGTAATCAGTACCTCCTCGAGTTCGTCCAAAACCTCATCATCCACCTTGGATTTTCCTACTACCGCTTTACTCAGCTTTGAGAAAATAGATTGATTGGATTTTTGAAGGCCTTGGTCTAGGCTTTCCTTTTTTTCTTTAGAGAATAATCCAAAGATTCCCATAATGTGAATTTTTGATGGAAAATAATAAAAAAGTCCCTGCTGACCGAAGTACAGAGGGACTTAAATGCATTACGATGCCGTTGGCAAATTATTTTTTCAAAGTATCCTGAACCATTGAGGTAGGTACCATTTCTTCTTTGAAGGTATATGCGCCTGTTTTATCAGATTTTACCGCACGGATTACCTTGGCGTAAGTCACACCGCCTTCTTTTTTCAGGGTTGCTACTACTTTCTTAGCCATATCTTCTTTCGTTTACGGATTACTCCGGCTTGAATTACTTGATTTCTTTATGAACAGTGACTTTTTTAAGGATAGGATTGAATTTTTTCAATTCCAATCGCTCGGTCGTGTTCTTTCTGTTTTTAGTGGTGATGTACCGAGAGGTACCTGGCATACCAGAATCTTTATGCTCTGTGCATTCCAAAATCACTTGTACTCTATTTCCTTTCTTAGCCATCTTTCTGAATATTTATCGACGAGACTATATTATTTGATAACGATCATTCCTTTATCCTGCGCTTCTTTCAATACCGCAGAGATTCCTTTCTTATTGATCGTCTTCAATGCTTTGGTGCTAACTTTCAATGTAATCCAAGCATCTTCTTCTGGAACGTAGAAGGTTTTCTTTTGAAGATTTGGGTAAAATCTACGCTTGGTCTTGTTATTAGCATGGGACACATTGTTACCTACTTGAGGTCTTTTTCCGGTAATGTCACAAACTTTTGCCATGATTCAGTATCGTAAATGTATGCGTTTCACTAATGAGTCTGCAAATATCGGAACTTTTTGGGAATTAACAACAAAGCCTCCGAAAATATTGCTTTACTTTTCACCCTTTTGGATAAGGGCAATGCTTACACCCACTTCCGCAGCAATATCCTCGCTTCTTATGGTATTTTGCTGTGAATACCATCAGCCCTTGTTCGTTAATATAGTAGTCTCCAGGCTCTAGAGTTGGAAGCTTCCCGCTATTCTTTTCGCTTTTCATAAGATGGGCTCTAGGGCATTTACTATATTTGTACTCACTAGTTTTAACAGCCCAAAATTACAAAAGTTCATGGAGACCATAACTTCTAGCCGTCAGGCAATTGCCCTAGAAAATCAATATGGAGCACACAATTACCATCCTTTACCTGTGGTTTTATCCAGAGGGGAAGGTGTTTTTCTTTGGGATGTGGAGGGTAAGCGCTATTACGACTTTCTTTCCGCCTATTCTGCGGTAAACCAAGGTCATTGTCATCCCCGCATTCAGCATGCTTTGATTGAGCAGGCTGGAAAATTGACGCTGACTTCTCGGGCTTTCTATAATGATATCTTGGGTCCTTTTGAAAAATACATCACTGAGTATTTTGGTTTTGAAAAGGTGTTACCTATGAATACCGGTGCGGAAGGTGTAGAAACTGCACTTAAAATTGCAAGGAAGTGGGGCTACGAACGAAAAGGAGTCGCAGAAAATAAAGCCAAAATCATTGTGGCAGAAAATAATTTTCATGGAAGAACTACCACAATCATTTCCTTTTCAAATGATGCGAATGCAAGAAAGAATTTTGGCCCCTATACCCAAGGCTTTGTCAAAATTCCATATAATGATGTTGCTGCATTGAAGACTGCTTTAGAAGATCCAGATGTGGTTGCCTTTTTGGTTGAGCCTATTCAAGGAGAGGCTGGAGTTTATACACCTGCTGATGATTATATTCGACAAGTTCAACAGGCATGCTCTACCAAAAACGTTCTGTTTATAGCCGATGAAATCCAAACAGGTATTGCGCGAACAGGTTCTTTACTTGCGGTTTGTGGCAATTGTACCTGTGAAGCTCATTGTGAGCGGCAAGAAACTTACACCAAGCCTGATATATTAATTTTGGGTAAAGCTATTTCCGGTGGATTTTATCCTGTATCCGCTGTTTTGGCTGACAAGGAAGTTATGGATGTGATCAAGCCAGGTCAACACGGGTCTACTTTTGGGGGAAATCCGCTGGGAACACAAGTAGCTATGGCGGCTCTTGAGGTTGTTCGGGATGAAAAATTGGCTCAGAATGCCCGAAGACTAGGGGGAATCTTCCGGGATCGGATGCAAAAAGTCGTGGAAAAATATTCCATTGCCAAATTAGTAAGAGGAAGGGGTTTGCTTAATGCAGTCGTAATTAATGATTCCGAAGATAGCTCCACTGCTTGGGATATTTGTATGAAGCTGGCTGAAAATGGGTTATTGGCTAAGCCAACACATGGCAATATTATTCGCTTTGCACCACCATTGGTAATGACCGAGGAACAATTGCATGAGTGCTGTGATATTATTGAAAAGGTAATTTCAGAATTCAATTAATCTAGATATCTATTTATCCATTGGGTCGCTTTTCTTGCATTAGTAAAGCGACCTATCTTTTTGACTATGGGGAAAGCGGTAATTTTCGATATGGATGGAGTGATTTGTCATACCAATCCCTTTCACTCCAAAGCCTTTCGGATTTTCTTTGAAAAAAGAAGTTTATTTCCTACCGAGGAGGAATTTGCCCAACATATGTATGGAAAAAGTAACTCCTATATATTAAGCCATTTCTTAGGTAGGAAAATTGAAGGGGAAGAGCTATTGATTCTAGAGGATGAAAAGGAAAGTCTATTTCGGGATATTTACCAGCATCATGTTTCTCCCATTTCCGGCTTTCTCGAATTTTTTATGGATTTAAAAAAAGCAGGTTTTCTAACAGGTGTTGCGACTTCTGCTCCTTTTGCAAATCTCGAATTGATCGGAGGTAAGCTGGATCTTTTTCCTCACATAGAATCAATATTAGCCAGTGAGCATGTCATTAAGCATAAACCTGATCCCGAAGTCTACCTAAAATCGGCTGATAATCTTGGGGTAAGTCCAGCTCATTGCGTGGTATTTGAGGATTCTTTTTCAGGAGTGACAGCTGCAAAGAATGCTGGAATGAAAGTAGTGGGTGTGCTTTCGTCTCATAAAAAGGAGGAGCTTCCATTATGTGATTTTTATATTGAAGATTTCCGGCAAGTAGGAGTTCAGAAAGTACTTTCTTTTTTTAATAAATAAAGAATTTAAGAAAACTCCCTTGAGAATTCATTTTTTGACTTTTCTCTTTTCCAAAATCCCAGAAATAACCTTAATCATTCATTAAAAATGGGCTTTATTCCTTTTGAGGATTAATACAGAATAATATTTTTTAAATAAGCTTAAAAAAAGAATAAAAAATACTTTTAAAAATATTTTGACCAAATATTGATTTTTAAATACATAAAATTGAACAATAAACTGTTTTATTTGAATTTTATTGATTTAGCAATTTTTTTTTAAATTTTTCTTGGCTTACAGATTTTTATTGTTTCTATAAATTACTTAAATTCAAAGAGTTATGTTTTTTTGAATTTATTAATTCAGATTTTTTATGGCAGTCGTTAACTTACCTTTTGAGTCCCTACTTTCCGATTCAGGTTTGAGTCAATGGAAGTCGCAGTTGGATCAACTTTTGGCAAATCCTTCGGATTCTGCTGTTGTAGTTTTTGAGCATTTCAAGGACTCTCTTGATGGCTCAATTAAACTGCCGGTTGATATTTCTAAAGTCAGTAATCAATATATAATTAAGTCCGCTGAAGATTTAATAACAGATAATTTTGAATTTTTTCTACATGAACTAGCTTCTGTTCTGAATCAATTTCAAATCAAGTTAAATAATGCAGGTACTCAGATAGATGAATTTTTGGTAAGTGGGGAAACTGAATTGCTGTCACTCCAGGATCGAATAAGTAATGAATTATCAAAGATTTCTTACGCATTAGAAATAAGAGACAACAGTGGAGTCAAGGAATTCTTTATTAATCAAACTCAAACTGTAGAATGTAGGATTCAAGGGGTTGATTTGACAATTAATTCATCTTCTTTATCATTTACCCTTTCTCAATTAAGTCAGTTGCAGCTTTCTGTAGACGCCTACTTCCCGGGTATACAGAATGACAATAGTACTGGCCCCCATCAAGTGGCTTTGGAATTAGATTATGGGGGAGGAATATTTAATGGTACAGCATCAAATATTCCTTTGGCTAGGTTGCAAGGAATACAAGCCAGGATTAATCAATTGACACTGAGCATCCAGAATGGTGAATTTCAGCCAGGTACTCAGGTTTCAGGAGATTTGATCTTTGAATTTTTAGATTCGGGACCTAGCGGTCCTAGTAAAATTGCTTTTGAAGTCGCTCTATTAAATAATGGAGATGTTAATTATTCAGCTCAAAATCCGGAAGGGCAAGAACTAAAAAAAGGAAGTATATCGATCTTTTTTCAACAAATAGAAATTACCACCCATACATCCTTACCTGCCGATATAAATATTCAGGGATGGGCACAATTGCCAGGAGTTCTTGATCAAACAACTCAGCAGCCTGCAAAGACTCAATTTCAATTCAGTTATTCCGATCCTCATTTTGAATTTACTGGAAATAATTTCGCACCCATTCCTTTGGGATTTTCTTCCATTACCTTTGATCAGGTTTTCCTCCAAATTCATAAAGACGGCACTTTGGTTCAGAGTGATTGGCAGGGTGAGTTAGAATTGCAACTTTTTTCAACTGGGAAACTGGATTTTGCGGTAACTTTTTTGGACTCGAGCCAGCAGGAATTAGAAATCAGAATTTTGGGAAATCAGCCCGTTTCCCATGGTGGTTTTGTGTTGAATTTGCAGCAATTCAACCTTATCTACCGAAATGGTCAGGTGCATGATATCAATGGTGTTGGGGAGTTGACCATTCCTGAGATTACTTCAGGAACACCTATTGAAATGGAGGTAGAGTTTAGTAGATCTGGTTCAGATGAAACTTTGCTAATTCAAGCCTCGAATTTTGGGACCCCCGAGTTAGCGGGCTGTCAAATAGAGTTTTCCCAACTTAAGTTCGAATTTCTTAATGGAACGTTTACTGGAAGTCAGATTTTGGGAAAACTTAAGTTGCCTGATACTACTGATGGAGCAGGTGTTGGCTTTGAGTTGATCTTTTCTAATCAAGGAAATGATTACTTAATTCAATTGACTGGCGATCCATCAGATAATGAATTGAATTTTGGTCCAGTTTTGCTTCAGGTTCAGGCTTTTGAACTCATCGTGCAAAATTCTATTCTCCAGGATATTTCTGGAAATGGACAATTACAATTCCCGGGCTTAAGTCATGCTTTTTCATTCAATTTTGGGGTAAGTATAGATGGATCTAATACGCAGTATGAAATTCAAATCAATGATGCAAATGCAGAGGTTGCAGGATTTAGCCTTCATTTCACTCAAATTACCATAAGGAGTCAACAATCTCAACAATTTGAGGCTAGTGCTATTGGAAGTTTGACATTACCTGTATTTGATGATGGAGGTAGTTTGGATTTCGCATTTACTATTGAGCGAACCGATAATTATCAAATTGCAGTCAATAGCGGATCTCAATTTGTCCGTTTTGGGGATTTTGAATTAAATCAAGTTCAATTTAACCTTCAAGTTTCTGCTGGTATAGTACAGGATTTTACAGGAAATGCCTCTATTCTTATACCCGGCTTTAACTCTTCAAGCGCTGTTTCCCTCACTTATTCTCAAATTCAGGATAAGTACTTAATCAATCTTCAAAATCCAGTAGATCTAGAATTATTCGGAGGGGAAATGCATTTAGCATCCTTGGATTTTGAAATCCGAAACGGAGATTTCCAAAACGGCTCAGCAGTTGGTTCTCTTAAATTACCTGATTCTACAGGTGGAACTGGAATACAGTTCGAGTTAGAAATTGGAAATACAGGAAATGATTATACTCTTAACCTTACAGGGACGCCAGATCAAAACACACTAGAATTTGGTCCTGTTCAACTGCAATTCCAGAGTTTTATTCTTCAGGTTCAAAATGGAAACCTTCAGTCAGTTTCAGGTGCAGGTGCTTTGCAATTCCCGGGATTGAGTCAACCTTTTACTTTCAATATTTCAGTCGATACGTCTAGTCCGAATCCCATTTATGAAATTGAACTGACCGATGTAACAGCTGATTTGGAGAGTTTCAATTTACATTTTGACCAAATTCGAATTGCCAGCGAAAAGTCAAAAGATTTTGAGGCCGATGTCAATGGTCAAATTACCCTTCCCGTTTTTGATGGTAACCCGATTGGTTTTGAAGTATCTGTTGCTAAAACTAACAGTTATTCGATTCAAATTGATGGAACTGGGCAAAGTTCAAATTTTGGGATGTTTGTCCTCAGCGATGTTGAATTTGCTATTCAGGTTTTGAATGGGAATGTGCAAAATGCAAATGGTTCCGCCGGATTCCATATCCCTGAGCTCACTGCACCGAATCAACCTTTTTCAGTCATAATCCATTATTCCAAAAACGGAAATGAAGATTTTGCCCTTTCAGCATCTGGTTTGCCAGCAGTTGACCTGGCTATTTTTACATTAAATATTAGCACTTTAGACTTTTTGATTCGGAACGGGAATTTCGAGTCGGGAGATTTGCAAGGATCGATATCAATGCCATTTTTCACAAATGGAGGAGGACTTGGCTTTTCATTTGAAATTACAAATGGAGGCAATAGTTATTCTATCGAAATCCTTTCAGTTGGGACTCTTGAAGGCAATGGCTTAGAAATTAAAGACCTTGATTTGGATTTAGTGGTATCCAATGGGACGATGCAATCCATTTCAGGCACATCGAAATTTAAACTATCCGGTGGAGATGATTTTATTCAGGTAGCTGTTGCCTACAACTCAGGAGAGAATAAGCTGAGCTTCTTGGCAAGTGCTTTGCCAACTTTTAAAATTGGAGACCTTGACTTTGAATTTTCCCAATTTGGTTTTGCAATCCAAAACGGAAACCTGACGGATGCGGTTTTTGCAGGAGTTCTGACGATTGATGCCTGCGATACAGGACACAATTCTTTGGATTTCAGTTTTCAATTAACAAATGGAAACGACTACACTATCCAAGCAAATACAGGAGCTAGTCGAACGGAGCTCAAATTGGGGGATGTCAGTTTATTTATTGATGAATTTGATCTTAGGATTCTACAAGGGGATTTGGAGAGTATTCAGGCAGTTGCCTCATTAGGTTTCTCAGGTTTTGAAAATGAAAATAATTCAGGTCCTGCTGAAATAGGGATTGGATTTAGTTACGAAAAAGCGACCAAGAAATATCAAATATCTCTTTCTAGTGATCAGAAAATTAAAGTAGGTGGCTTTGCATTCACGTTGAAAGAGCTGGAATTGGCTTTCACTTCTTCAAGCTTAGCGTATCCTTTTTCATTTGAAGGAGAATTAGAAATACCTGGTTTGAAAGATGATTCTGATCAGCAGGCCAAAGTCGAGGTTAGTTTCGAAGTTCCGTCTCCCGGGAATTTTTCAGCATCGATTGGAAGCACAGCAGTCTTTCATGTAGGAAGTATCAAAATCACCATTTCGGACATTTCGGTAACCAAAAACCAAGATGATATTACTGTAAAACTTCAGGGTCAGCTTGAGTTGGAAGGAATAGGAGGAGCTGATGGTGCCACGGCAATTGGAGTTGATATTGAAATTGATAACCAAGGAGCATTCAGCATTTTAGGAACTGCAGATCCAGCTTTGAAAGTCCTGGATGTTCCCAGTGTAGTACGGATATATTTAAGTAAAATAGGTCTGAGCAGGACTGCTTCCAACGATTGGGGCTTCAGTTTAGGTGGGTTAATAGAAAACCAGATTGTCATTCCGGGAATGGATGATCTGCTACCTAATCAGATCAATTTAAAGGATTTACAGTTTGGTGAGTCATTTGATATTGACTTGGATATCCGATGGCCTTCAGGTCTTAATATTTCATTTGGAGGAGCTCAAAGTGAAGCCCTGATTCCTGTAAACGGAAAATTTGGAAATGCCGTCAGCTTAGATGCATTAAAAATCACATACAAGGATAATGGCTCTGCAGGAGCTGACATTGGAGTAGCTTTTTCGGGAGCAAGCATTACTCTCGGACCAGTTTCTGCTTCTGTGGAAGGGTTGGGGATTGAAGCGACATTGGTAAAAGCATCTTTTAGCAATGGAGTACCTCAAGGAAACTCCAATTTTGGCATTGTTAATATTGATATCCGCTTTAAACCACCAACCGGACTTGGAGTCTCACTAGATACCCCTGTGTTTACGGGCGGGGGCTATTTGTTTTTTGATGATGAAAAAGGGGAATACGCTGGAGCTGTTGAATTGTCCTTTATGAATCTTTTCGCAGTGTCTGCGATAGGAATTATCAATAGCAAGATGCCGGATGGCAAACCGGGAACCTCTGTCTTATTTATTGTTTCTGTTGAATTTGGAACTGGGATCGCCTTAGGATTTGGATTCTTTTTGTCTGGGTTGGGTGGTATTTTAGGTATTCATCGTACCATCCAAGTGGAGCGTCTGCGTGATGGAGTTCGGACTGGTACAATACAGAATATCCTTTTTCCGAAAGACATCATTGCCAACATCAATAAGATTCTGACCGATATCAAGGAGGTTTTCCCTGTAAAGCGAGACCAATTTGTGTTGGGTCCAATGGCTGCCATTACATGGGGAGTTCCAACACTTCTTCGGGTGGATTTGGGGGTTGCCATAGAATTCGCAAATCCGGTAAGATTTGGAATTCTGGGTGTGCTTCGGGTGATACTACCCGATGAGAATGCTGCCTTGATTAAAATTCAAGTTGCTTTCCTTGGGATGATCGACTTTGAAAAAGGCATGTTGAGCTTTGATGCGAGCTTGTTTGATTCAAGGGTGCTTACTTTTGGATTAGAGGGAGATATGGTTTTGCGTATTTCTTGGGGAGCAAAACCGGATTTTGTTCTTTCTGTTGGAGGTTTCCATCCAAGATTTAACCCTCCAACTCATCTTCAAATCCCTACGATGAAACGGCTTACCCTAAAAATACTTTCAGGGAATCCGCGCCTAACCCTTTCATGTTACTTTGCTGTTACTTCCAATACTGTTCAATTCGGAGCAGGCATTGATTTTTATTTTGGTGTAGCAGGCTTCAAAATTGTTGGGGAATTTGGCTTTGATGTTCTGTTCCAGTTTTCCCCTTTCCGCTTTATTGCCGATGCGCGAGCAAGATTGGCGGTCAAGGCTGGCAGTACTACTCTACTCAGTCTTTCATTGGAATTTTCGCTCGAGGGACCTACCCCTTGGAGAGCCAAAGGGACTGCCAAATTCAAGATTCTTTTCTTTTCTGTCAAAGTCAAATTCGATGTTACATGGGGGGATAAAAAGGATACAACTCTACCGGATATTGCAGTCTTCCCATTACTTACAGAGGCGATGGAGGACATTCAAAATTGGAGAAGTATACTATCCAACCCGAATTCTCCAGGATTGCGCATGAGAGGACTGGCTTCGGAAGAAGAACTGATTCTTACTCCAAATGGCTCGATAGAAATCAGCCAGAAAATTGTACCGCTTGAGGTAGAAATTTCCAAGTTTGGACAATTTAAACCTTCAGACTTCACTCATTTTGAAGTATATGAGGTGAAAATTGGGAACTCCTCCGCAAGTTATTCCTACATACAAGAAGCATTCGCTCCAGCCAATTTCCTAGATATCGGGGATAATGAAAAACTGAGTCTTCCATCTTTTGAAGAGCAGAACTCAGGAGTCAAGTTAAGTGCAACTGATGCCTTGAAATGTGGAGGAGTAGTGGATAGATCCGTGGAATATGAGCAACACGTGATGGACGAAGCTAACCAGACTTTTGCTCTTCAAAAGTTAAGCACTCTAGCTTCCTTCAGTAAGCAAGAGACCACCTTCTTCTCCAGCAGAGGTGCAGTTGGCCGATCTGCTTTATCTGCCTACAAAAGTAAGGTGCTCAATCCGAAAAAAGTGGCTTTGCAAAAGCCGGGTTTTGCGGTTGTCGGCACGGATGATTTAAAAGTAGTAGGAGCTGAGCAGCATCTCTCATACATGGAAGCTGTAGAGATAGCCAAAACTTCCCAAAAATCGGGAAAACAGAGTGTTCAAGTAGTTGCAAGTGATGTTTTAGCCTTATAAGTTATGCCAGATTCAGTTTTAGCTAATTATTCTTTTTTGCCTTGGGTTAGACAAGGATTGGGTAATGAAATCCTTGAAGCAGATTTTTTGGGAAATACATTGCCAAACAATGCTACTCTCGAGCGTCCTGAAATCACTGTAACAACGAAAGTGAAGGCGACCAAGGCAGATGTCTCACAAACTCACACAATTACCAAGGTTGTCAAAGTTCAGGGGCCAGGGGATGTCTTGGGAGTGAATTCGAAATCCATTATTCGAGTTCATCCGAAAAAGGGAGTTGCCAATTTTGAGACTAATAATCTTTGTTATCTAGAGTTTTACGAGGAGGATTTGCCATGGAGGTTTACCCCTGCTAAGCCAGTAGGAAATAAACTCAGACCTTGGTTAGCTTTGATCGCCTTGCGCGAAAATGAATTCGAAAAAAGTACAGGAGGGACTCCTACTCCTTTTATCACTATTAGTAATGATGCTTTGGCTGAGGTTTTTTGCAATGAAAAGGATACCTATGCTTTAGCACATGTGCATGTTTTGGAGGATTTAGGTGACTCTCCTTCCGATCCTGAAGTACAATTGTCTCAAAAACTCTCCAAGAATCCGGATTTAGCTCTTTCCAGATTGCTTTGCGCAAGAAAATTGGAATATACTCAGCCATCGTCTTCTTTTGATTATGATCCAAATGTTTATCATGCTTTTTTGATTCCTGCGTTTGAAACAGGCAGGTTGGCAGGTTTGGGATTGGATACGGAAGGTGTTCCGGCTCAGAAGCCTTCTTGGTCCAGGTCAGCAATTAATGGAGGGACAAATCCATCCAGTTATCCTTACTATTATACCTGGTCTTTTAAAGTAGATGAAGGAGGTGATTTTGAAAGTTTAGCTCAGTTATTGGAGGCGCGTGAATTGCCTGAAAATATTGGGAAAAGAGAAATGGAGATGGAGGATATGGGTTTTGGAATCAAGCCAGTTGGAGTTGATGCTCTTGGCTATGTGGAAGGAGCCCTGAGACATCCGGACTATCAGACCGCTCCCTGGCCAATGAGTCAGCAGGACCTAAAGACGCAATTATTGAAAGTTTTAAACCTTTCATTTGAACTTCAGGATAAGAATTCTATTGCAAATAATGCATTCTTTTATTCTCCCAACGCCGAACAAGACCCAATAATTACTCCGCCGATTTATGGTAAGTGGCATAAAGGGATCAATAAGCTTTCTGCAAATGGATCTGACTGGATTCACCAAATGAATCTTCATCCTAGCCACCGGGCTGCTGCAGGATTGGGAGTGCAGGTAGTTCAAAAAAATCAAGAACACTTCATGGAAATGGCTTGGGAACAGATCGGGGAGATCAATGAAGCCAATCAAAAAATTAGGGAAAGTGAATTGATGAAAAGGGCAACTCAAGCCTTAGCAGTCAAAAAGGTCTTTAAACTGAATCAATTTGATTTAATAAATGCTACAGGGAAAGCCTTTGAAGTTCTGAAACTAGACGCTGAGTCTACTGTCAAAAAAGCAATTAAGACTTCTATCGTACCTACTGCAATTCGGTCGGGTACCTTTCTTAAAGTGGCAAATAATTTTACACCCACTGCTTTGATGAATGATGGTAGGGATGGCGCCTTGGAAGTCCTTAATCAGGATTTAATATCCAAATTGAATACCCAGAAAGAAGCTGATGGTAGAATATCAGCTGCTCCTTCCAGATCAGAACCTGCCATGGTTTTACCTACCATGAAAGCCTATGAGAATATAGAAGAATTAGTTTTAAAAAATCCCCCTATTTCTTTCATGGAGAAGTTAACCAATGCGATTTTGGAATTCCAAGACGTGAATTTTTCAACAAACGCTGTAATGGCTAAACTATCTGACCTGGAAGAAGAGCCTAAGAAAAGGGCAGAAGATATTTTAAATGGAATAATTGGTAGACAAAAAATTGGGGTTAATCGGAAATTAATAATCAAATCGGAAGTCTTTGAAGATAGAATCAACTCCAATTTTAATGAGGGTATATATGGTCCTAATGATGAATTGAAGTTCGAGAAGGAAGGGGTTGGATCCTCTAATATTATCCAATATAAGCACAGCACAACGATAGAGACCCGGCAAACTTTTTTTACAAGTTTCTCAGAAAAGTTTGTGGTCAGCCAAGGAAATGATAAAATAGCGAAGCTTGTACAAAAGCCACTTCGAGCAACTTTACCATTAGATATCCACGAAAAAATCCGTTTAAAGCTTAATCCGAGGTTGAATTTTACTCGGAAGTTGGCATCTTTTTTTGCATCAAACATTACTCTTACCAATAAGCCAATCATGGCTTATCCCCGCTTCCCGATACCTGTTTATGAGTACCTCAAAGAGATTTCTCCCGATTACATCATTCCAAACATCAATGAAATCGAGCCGAATACCATTACGCTGATGGAGACAAACCGTCAGTTTATCGAGTCATTTTTGATGGGAATGAATCATGAATTTTCGCGGGAACTACTGTGGAGAGAGTTTCCGACTGATATGCGGGGAAGCTATTTCCGACATTTTTGGGAATATGATAATGATCCTATGAAGGATGTGGAAGTAGGGGATGATTATGAGGCTTATGTAGAACAAATGCTCACCAATCAAAATGCCCGAGCTGATATTAAAGAAATTCATAAATGGAATAAGACCCTTGGAAATAATGAAGAAAAACCTGGGGCTGGTCTCGTGCTCCTGATTAAAGGAGATCTGCTTAGAAAATATCCAAACACGCTGGTTTACGCCCAAAAGGCAGTTTATAAAAATGGTAACCCGGCACTTCCGAGACAGCTGAGTGATTACAATCAATCAGGCAATGTCAAGTGGCCAATTCTAAGTGGGTCCATTGAGCCGGATGTTTATTTCTTTGGATTTGAGCTCTCTCAAGAAGAGGCAAATGGGAACAGAACAAATAACCCGGGCTGGTTTTTTGTCCTTCGTGAGCGACCGGGCCAAGTAAGTTTTGGACTTGATGACTTAGATGGAGCATTGGATATGACTCCTGACAACTGGAATCAAGTTACTTGGGAGCATCTGACAGGAAGTGCTTCTCAACAACCCTCTTTTTTGAAAGTAAATGGAGTGAATATTCAACTTAGTCCTAGTGGAACGGGTCCAAGAGCTGCACAATGGGGGGCAAGCAGCAGTGATATGGCCTATATTCTTTATCAAGCTCCCATTCTTTTTGCACGACATGCATCTACCATGCTAAACGATTAAGAGCTATGCCTATCCCAGAACTTGTAGGAAAATATAACGACCCGGTTTTTCATCAAATCAAAAACGCCTTCAATCAGCGGAGTGACGATTTCCCTGTCCTGATGTTGCCTGTTCGGCTGGAAACCAAATTCATGAAGTATTCACGGGTGGTCAAACCATCTGTACCCGGGAAAGGGGATGTCAATACGATTATTCAACAGATTTACAAGTTAATTTTTGAGGTGCAAATTCTTGAAGATTTGATTCAAGAATTTCAGCCTGGAGAAGCGAAGGAGAAAGATGTAAGAGCTCTCGCGATTTTCGCAAGAAAGCAAAAACAAGCTCAAAATGAGGTAAAGAAACAATTTGGTGATTTTCAAAAAAAGGCTCAGCAAATTACTGGGGTAGTAAATAAGGTCAAAGAAGCTGAGAGAGTTGATAAAATAGTCCTTAGAGATGCTGCGGGTGATCTGAAATCAGTAGTTCGATCTTTCTGGATATGGGAGGAGCTTAGTACAATAAAATCTGATCTTGTAGACAGAGTAGATGAGCTTGCGAAGGCCGTGGAGCGTCTCAAAACACCATCTCTATTTGTTTATGAAAAGGGAAAATTATACTTAGATGCACTCGAAAAATTAAATAAAGGTATTGACGCAATTTTTGTTTCAGACAAAATCAATGCGGCTAGCTTAGATAAAGAACTTAACAATATCGAGGATCGCCTAGGTGAGCTGGATGCCTTAGCAGAATCTCCTGATTTCCGTGCTACAGAGGATATGTTAAAGAAAATTCAAAGCAATATTTCTTTAATCAAGCGGAAGCATAAGAGCGGGAATGTTAGACTTACCAATTTTAAAATTGGATATACGGGGAAAAAGGACCTCAAAAGGGAAGAGTATGAGCTTCGAAAGAAGATTAATACACTAAAGAAAAAAATAGATGAGGAAACAGTACCCATAACACGGTTTAGGGAAACCTTAAAAACTTTTCCTGTCAAGCAACTTAATCCTAAAATAGTAAAGGCAAGCTTTTTTATTGCTGCTAAAGTAAAAATTGGGATTAAAGATTACCGAACCTTGATTTCAGTTCAAAAAGAGCTGATAACACTTTTGAAAGATATTCATAAACATGCCCAATTGCCTTTAGATGGAAGTCTGGACGAGATCAATAAGTTGAAAAAGAATTATGGAGTTCTGAAAAGACAGTTGCTTAGTTTTCAAGCTGCTTCGAAAAAAATTAAAGTTCGAACGCCCATTGAAAAAAGAGGTGTTGCAAAGCTTAATACCCAACTTTCAGGTTATATAAATGACCTGCGAGAGTTAGAGCCAGGGTTTAAAAAGCTGGAAAACCAGATTCTTGCAGAAAATAAGATCAAAGTTAGTTCACTTTCATCCGTTGCGACTCGCCGAAGCATCCTCAATACTCGGGATATCATTGTAGGTAATCGGGAAAAACCCCCTAAGCAGGTACTGGAGGAATTAAAAAATCAACTTTCAAAGCTTCAGGAAAAAATAAAGACTACTTCATCCAGTACGATCTTACTTCCAAGAGGAGAGTATAACCAATTGAAAAGTGCCTACTTCAGTCTAAGAGACCAAGTAAATAATGTACTGAAGGCGAATCCTCTTCCCGAAGCAGCAGATGCCCGAGAAGACGCCGACCGAATGCTGGTTACTATAGAAAATCAGATTCTGGACCAATTGGTAGATGTGAATAATCCTAGGGATCGATTTTATGAGGATTATCGTAATCGCGTGATTTTCACACCTCGAACTGAAGAGGTGAACGAATTATGGGTTCGGATTTTTCCAGATGATATTGCTATTGACAATCATGATGAGCGACTAACTGACAATGAAGAGCAGGCTGCTAAAGACTATTACTATGAAGTTTATAGCAAGCCTGAATCTGAAAGAGAGGCGGCAAAATTAGGTGCCTGGCGGGCAGTAGCGGTGAGTTTGGGAGTGCGAAGAGCCGCGTATGCAATTCGATCTTTAGAACCCAAGGAGGTTACCAGCGGGAAAATTGAAACGATTAAAGATGAATTAATTGATTATCTGATTGAAGAGCTTGGATTTCAAAAAGGGAAATCTCGTATTTTAACCAAATCGGATGCGACCTTAAAAAAGCTTCAACTTGCCTTTGCATCAGCTCCAACTCGGCTTAAGCAGTTGGTTTCTCCTTCACATTTTACTCCTTGTTTAAAAACTAAACCCACCCTAGATAGTGCGATTTCCCATTTCCGGAATTTGATTGAAAGTTTGGAAAGTTGGATTACCTCCCGAACCTCTGCATTACAAAAGTCTCAAATAGAGCAGTTAGCACTTCTGATTAATGAGTCTGGAAAAGTTATCTATGAGTATTACAAAGGGCATATCAAGGAACTTAATGAACCCTTTAAACCGAAGTTAACTTTTCCTGCAGTTCAAAAGAAAACTAAAAGCTGGGATCGCGCAGGATTTACAGAAGTTTTGCCGGATCGTTTTGTAGTAATTACAAAAAGAGGAGGTCAATACCAGCATATTGCTACAGGAAAAACTGTACAGAAACCTTTGCCGGTGAGTTTGGATCCTAGTGGAGATCAAGCTGACTACTTCAAACATCTACCTAATGGAGATTTGGAAGTGCCAGGGGAGATTAGTTGGATGTTTGACTTCAATGCGGCAGTAGATGCTGGGATGGGAGTCAAGATTCCATTAGATAAGGAGGATTGGGAGAAAGGCTTTGATTTAGTAATGGTGTATGGGGTTCAAAACAAGGATGCCGCCCAAAGCCAAGAATTGGTTGATAAACTATTTACTAATCACCTATACAGCGATGGAGGATTGGAATATTTAGCAGCTGGTACTGCTACTAACAATACTGAACAGGTCAAGTCACCTTATAGAGCATTAGACGATGATTTAGACGGAGCTTTCGATTTGTTTTTTACTCAAAACCCACCAGCATATGTGAATAGTTTTGATGATAAAAATGAATTGGATGTATCTGATGGACAGTTTTTTAAGGAAGCTCTAGGATTACCTGAGTCCTTAGCAAATTTTATTAGGCATCACGAAAAAAAGGATATTTGCTTGGGAAGGGCTATGAATAGAGCCCTGTTTAATGCAACGTTGAAATATTATTTCAAGGTAATGATCCCCAATCTAATGGAGGATTTTGATATCAATCAGACCATGTTGTTTATGCTTCACCATGTGTCTGCATTGGGCACATTGCCTATCTTCCGAGTAGATAATCAGCCCTATGGAATCCTACCTGTTTCTCCAGTCGATTTATTCAAATCTCAAGGGACTCCGCAAAAAGGAACTGAAGCTAATTATATCAAAAACCTTACGCTGTTTTTGAAACAAACCAAAAAGGGCTTTGAAAGCTTCAGGGAAAAACCTCTTCACATCAACAGCGAACAATATAAGTCAAATCCGCAGGCGGAATTTTTGAAGGTTTTGGGGCTTGAACCCTTCTCTAAGGAGTTTTTCTTTCGATTTGGTGTCAATGCTGCTAATAGATGGCAAGACCCGGATGAGAAAGGAGATGGGTTCCAAGTAAATTGGGACTACTTGGAGGGGGCATTTACTCCTGGTGAAATTGCCTATAATTATAAACAACTATTAAGTGGTCTGGGGCATACCACCCAAAACACTCAAACCAATGCTATTTCAAAATCAAATATTTACAAAAACCGGTTTACTGAAGGCAATTTTATATTAGGCCCTTTGGTTCAGGATGCCTTACTAGGGGAAGGTCCGTTGGCAGTGACGGACAAAGGGAAAAATTACTTGGAATGGATACTGGATCAAAATACTTTAGAAAAAGTTACAAGTCTTCATTTTGAAGATCTGCCAAAGGTAGATATCAACGGAGAGGAAAAAACGCAGTATTCTGTTTTAATGGCTATGATTCGAGGTGCTTGGGTATATGACCATGGAACCTATGCGAGGAAAGCCATTGAAAAAATCAAAAATCTGGATGTTCCATCATTGGAGCGCTTGCTTTCCTCCCATATTGATTTGGTTACTTATCGATTAGATGCTTGGTTGATAGGATTGTCAGATTACCGCTTGAGAGAGCTGCGAAGTGCGAATCCATCAGGGACCTATCTGGGTGCATATGGATTTGTCCATGATTTACGGAGATCTGGAGAAATGGAGTCAGTTTCCAAGCTTCCAAAAGGACTGGAATCCTCCAATGGTCAGGATGTGAAAAAACTTCAGGATAGTCAGGGGTTTATTCATGGTCCTAGTATGAATCACGCTGTTACGGCTGCGGTCCTACGTGCTGGATATAATTCCATTAAGGCAAAAGGTGACAGTAATAACGCTCTTTCAGTAAATCTTTCCTCTGCTCGGGTAAGAAAGGCTCTACATCTTTTGGAGGGCGTAGGAAATGGACAAGAAACTGGCGCCCTATTAGGTTATCAATTTGAACGTGCTCTTCATGAAAAGTATGAGGATGATGGAGGAGATCCATTAGAAATGGATGTATACATCTATAGACTTCGTAGGAGATTTCCTACCTATTCGGACTCTTCTGTCGATCCGATTGATACCAGTCAGTCAGAATCCATCAAGGCGCTAAACGTAATAGATGGGTTGGCCTTAATTGATCACGTGGAGCAGCATCTTACTGATGCTGGATTCTGGAATCCTGATTTAACTTTTGTAGAAAATATTATTAATGACAATGTCTCTCCAGTACAGTTTAAAGGATTTCCTTGGGGCTTGGCAAGTCAGCTCCCCAATCCAGCTGCTCCCGGTACGGGATCTACTCCTCAGTTAGAGCGAAAAAAAATCAGAGCAATTGTACATGAACTCGATAATATTGCAGATGCTATAGACGCGTTAGGCGATTTAATAACAGCCGAAGGTGTCTATCAATTAGTGAGAGGAAATCACGTAAGGGCAAGTGCCGTCCTGAATGCTATTTCCGAAGGGCAAGTGCCTCTTGATCCCGAAATCATCAAAACCTTCAGACAAGGGATCATGGTAACCCAAAGAGCTTTGCTCCAGATTCCTGTCATTACTAATTCAAACTCTCCTTGGGTAGGAGTGGAATTAAGTCCAAGAAGCAAGGCGGAACCTTCTCTAAATCATTGGCTGGCATCAAAAATCGGTGATCCTGACCAAGTTTCATGGAAGGCAGTTTATGGAGATACTCAGACTGCTATTAGTCTTTCAGATTTGGGAATGCAACCTATAGATTTGGTTCTATTGGTAACGAGTGGAGGTGACGAAAGTTTGGGAGAATTACAGGCCAGGTGTATTGATTACTTGAGAATAAATGGGGCCACTGTAGAGGATGATATTCTAATATACTTTAATGAGGCTGCAAGCACTTCTACTTTGAGTTTTGGAGAAATCATATCCATGCTTCAGCATTTGGGAAAAGTAATTGGAGCCGCTCGAGGAACTGATGCAAGAGATTACCGAATTCCAGAGGATGATTTGAATTTTGGTCCAGAAGCCGCCGGACTAGATTTAAATGATTTAACTATCCGGATAAATACAGCTTTAAATGATTATCAAGATCTTCTAAATTCTTTGTCGCCTTTTGAATCTTCTAAAACATCCTATTCCCCTGTAGAACATGAATTGGCGATTGATTCTTTAAAAGCCTTAGCGAATTTTGGTTTTTCAGGTTTTTATCCTACAAATCCAGATGAAGATGTTCTGTCTCTTGCTCAGCGAATCTTATCTGCTAAAGGCAAAATGATGGAAAATATAGCTTTTGCACAAGCTCAACTTAATGAATTGGAATTTGAAATTGATCAGAGTAAATGGATCAGTTTTGCTTCTGAATTTTCTACTAAATTTTTTGGGAGTGGATTCAAAATTGTCCCAAAAATCAGCCTAAGCAATGAAGTAGATTTGAACGGACAATTAAGCATGGCTAGGTCTGAAGGTCCTTTGCGTCATCAAAGCGAAATCCAGCTTCAAGATTGGTGGTCGGGGATTTCTTTGGTAAGAAATCGGCTTGGATATTTAGAAACAGTATCCATTTTGGGAGAAGTGCTTCATAATGATCAAATCAGTTTCCAGCCTATTCAATTACCTTTTGACCTAAATAATCTCCCACCGATAACCGAAAGGGATTATTGGTTAGGCGCTGAATTTCCTGAATCCTATATCCCTGATGGTGACCGATTGTCTTTGTTGATCTTTGGTAAGGAAAACCTCCAACCAACCTGTTGTGGATTGTTTTTGGATGAATGGATGGAAATAATTCCGGATCCAAAAGAGACAACAGGAATAGCATTTCATTTTAATCAACCAGACTCAAGAGCTCCTCAAAGTTTACTTTTAGCAGTTCCACCAGAAAAAAGAGGAACCTGGGATTTTGAGGAATTGGCGCTTTGTGTGGAGGAAGCTTTTCATTTAGCAAAATTGAGAGCCGTCGAACCGGATCAAGTAGATAAATCCATGTTCTCGCAAATACTCCCAGCTACGGCAACATTGGCCTTTGGTGATGATGAGTTTGCTCGAAAATTAGCGGAATCTGACGAAGATGAAACCAATGATGGGACTTCTGGGAGTGATGCTCTCGGTTATTTCATAGACTATACCAGTGTGAATGTTGGATATGAACCTGAAGAATAATGAGTACAATAAAACCTTATTTCCCCTGTGAACCTTTCAGAGCCTATAATCGAATCGAAGGCCGTCCCCGTGAGGAAGAATTAGATGATTCACTTGCTGCTAAAATCAATGATCCATTATGGATGATGGCTAGGCAGTATCAATTTGGTGAGTTGAAGGGAGAGGATTCGGGATCTGCGATCTTTGCGAAAGCCGCTATCAATATGGTAAGAATGACTTCATTCACTGGAGGTGATGGAACAAAAACTCCTTATTCGGAAGATATACCCTTAGAAACAAGAGTCGAAAGGTTGATACCAGAGATAGACTTAAAAATGGCCGTTCGTCTCGGGAAAAAGTTTTTACAGCTACTCGATGAGGAAGGTGGGAAGCTTTCTTCCGGTCAAGGATATGTTTCAGGAATGTATCAGCAACAGTTTAAAGAAAAATTCCCATTTGCGGTCCCTCAGTTTGAAGGTGGTGAAACCGCCCAAGATGCAGCCGTAAAAGCTCGAGTCTTAAGTTTGCAGCAAGCAACTTCCTTCTTACGAGCAGTAAGTGGAAGAGCCTTAGATGGAAAAGCACTTTGGGCACTTTTATGGCAGGATCCAACTCAAATAAACGGGTTAGTTCTTTCTTTGGGCCAATCGCCGAATTCAGAAAAATTTATTCTATCAAAGCACAAAAACTTGATTCTTTTAGTAGCCAATAAATGGGTTGAATTTGTAAAAAATGAATTGAATCTGCCTGAAAGTGATGAGCAGGACTCTTGGTTGAAGGAGCGTCTAGAGTATAGCTTTCGAACAGGAATCGATGAGGGGGATAGTACTCAAACAGAATTAAATGCGGAAGAGTACTTCCATGGTCATCTAGATTGGTTTTCATTTGATGTAGCAAAAGAAAAAGCGGAGTCTAACCAAGCTTTTGATGAAACAATCAGGAAAAGAGAAGTGCTGACAGTCATTCCCTCTGAGGCGAGCTTTGCAGGGATGCCTAATTCAAGGTGGTGGGAAATGGAGGATGGATCAATTGATCTAGGAAATCTCAAAGCCTCGGATACAGATATTGCTAAGATTTTGGTGACACAATATGCTTTACAGTACAGTAATGATTGGTTAGTAATTCCCTATGACATTCCTACAGGCTCCATGGTAGAAGTGGAAGGGATATTGGTTCGGGATACTTTTGGTCAAAACTTCTTTGTAGAGGCAGCTCACAAAGATGGAGAAAGCTGGAATGAATGGAATATGTATTCGCTGACAGTTGAAAAAGGGGAATTTGAAAATCCTGATTTTGATAAACGTGTTCTTTTACCGTCCGCAGCCGTAAAAACTCTTGAAAGTGAAGCAATAGAAGAAGTAAAATTTATTCGTGATGAAATGGCGAATTTGGTTTGGGGAATTGAATCCAGAATTCCAAATGGTCTAGGTGAGGGACTCGATGGTTATGAAGCGGCAAAAAATCTTCAGGATGAATTTGTGCGGTTGATCCAACCAAAAGAAGTTCCTTCGGAAATCACTCTTCCAATAACTGTAGGGCCAAATGAGGAAAGCAAAGTTTCCACATATAAAGCCCAGTTGAGATATCAATTGGGAAATAGTGTCAGCGAGAATTGGATTCCTTTCATACCTGTTCATCAGCAAGGATCAAATCGAGAGATTCATTTCCAAAGAGCATCGATGCCAAGAATTATAGAACTGTTTGAACCACATGCGATCCGTCCAAGAACGCCCCTTCTTCGAGATGGGATAGATGAAAAAGACGAGCAAATTAATCCTTTGTTTATCAATGAAGAAGAGGTGCCAAGAGCAGGTGTCAAGCTAACAAGTACCTATCAAAGAACAAGATGGTACAATGGGAAAATCGTGATGTGGTATGGCCGTAAAAAGAGAACCGGAAGAGGGGAAGGAAGTAGCGGTTTAAGGTTTGATCTAGTATTGGAAAATAAAGATTAAAAGGTTAAATTGATTCAACTTAGTTAGAAAAAATCCGATAAGGATATTAAAGATAAAAGCACTACGGTGTTAGGAACCTGAGCAAGCAAGGAAGAAGAACAAGAAATTGAACCTTGATAACAGTATGACAACGAGTTATGCTTCAACTTTCTGTTGGCACAGTACGTCTTCTACGGGAGACGTTTTTTTTTAACTGAATTTTTCAATTAGCTGAGAAACTACAGTATCAAGGTTTTTTGTTTCCAAATTTAGATCAAATGAAAGTGTAGCATTTTTTTGATAGGTTTCGGACTGGTCGAAATATTCCAGGAGGCCTGCCATGGTGAATTCATAATTTTTTTTTGAAAGTTCTCTCTTTAGCTCTTCTGCTTTTTCTGGACCTATTCTGAATTTTAACTTCTCAATCCCTGATTCGATTTCTTTGTCATTGATGCCAGCATAATCTTTTACCAGCCTTTGAACACGAGCCTTTTTACTAAGTTGAAGGTTTACCTTCTTTCCGTTTGAAAAATTTTCTAGAAGACTAAAGGGTATCAAGTTTTTTCCTAAACTATACTTCTCTGATTCAACAAAAATAGCTCGATTTGGGTCATATTGAGCTATTTGATGTGCGAGTTGGAAAATGAAAGATTCTTGACTTGGCTGAGTTTTATTTTTTAGATTTCCAAAAGTGGAACCTCTATGGTTGGCGATTTCTTCTAGATGGAGAACTTGCTGATTATTCTTTCTCAGAAGCTCCAGTATTGCGGATTTTCCAACACCGGTCTTTCCATAAAGAATGATAAAGTTTTGTTTTCTTTTGAAAATTTCTTCGGCTTCCTGAAGAAGGCCATCGATACCATTTCTATAAATGAAAATTTGCTGAAGCGGCCTGAAATGTTGCCAAACAGCTTGAGCAATCAATCCATTTCTTACATCAAATAACAAAACAGGTTTGGGGGAAATAATTTCATGGTGGATGGCTTGAATTCTATCCATCAATTCTATGCCTATATCGCTTGCAAAACCCTTTCTTCTTAGTTTTTTAAGATCATTGTTAGAGTATAAAGCCAAGCATTTACATTTGGGTATTTTGATTTGCTGCTGAGATTCCCTCGATCGGATATCGATGCAGTGAAAATTTTCCCAATCACTAAAAATTGAATTTTGAAACTTTTTTTGATTCATGGTCCTCCAACTAATTCTAAGATAATCATTTGAAAGCCAAAGCTTATTGAATAGGGCGGATAATTATCAAATCATTTTAGCTTGGGAGTTATCTATTGTACCTTTGGAGTAAAATTTTATTCCATGTACAGAAGACCTAGAAGAAATAGAAAATCAGAAGCAATTCGAAATCTTGTCCAAGAGACAAAAGTAGGAGTGGAGGATTTGATTTTTCCTCTTTTCCTTGTTTCTGGTGAGAAAAAGAAAATCCCAGTGGATTCCATGCCTGGAATTTTTAGGTTTTCGATTGATCAAATGTTACTTGAAATTGA
The DNA here is from genome assembly GCA_013373335.1 of Cyclobacteriaceae bacterium. Classification (GTDB taxonomy): domain Bacteria; phylum Bacteroidota; class Bacteroidia; order Cytophagales; family Cyclobacteriaceae; genus Algoriphagus. Next base: position 26,465 of record JABXHZ010000326.1, read on the forward strand.
GGAATGCCTTAATCTAGGAATTACCTCGTTTGATGTTTTTCCGGCTTATCCTGAAGAGCTCAAAGACCCATTCGCCAAAGAGAGCTACAATCCTGAGACTTTTTATTTAAGTGGACTTCGAGAGATCAAAAAGCGATTTCCCGAGATTTGCCTGATGTCTGATGTGGCAATGGATCCATATAGCAGTGATGGGCATGATGGAATTGTGCAAAATGGAAAAATTCTAAATGATGAAACACTCGAAATTCTGGCAAAAATGTCTCTTGCGCAGGCAGATGCAGGTGTTGATGTTTTGGGTCCCTCAGATATGATGGATGGACGCGTGGGTTTTATCCGAGAAGAACTCGATCAGCATGGATTTACTGAAGTGTCCATCATGTCCTATACAGCAAAATATGCCAGTGCATTTTATGGCCCTTTCCGGGATGCATTGGATTCTGCACCTAAATTCGGAGACAAAAAAACCTATCAAATGAATCCCGCTAACTCCAAAGAAGCTTTAATTGAAGCAGATTTGGATGTAGAAGAGGGTGCTGATTTTTTGATGGTAAAACCGGCATTGTCCTATTTAGATGTGATCAAATTATTGAATGACCATTATCCGCTTCCTATTGCAGCATATAATGTTTCCGGTGAATATAGTATGGTCAAGGCTTCTGCAGCTAGAGGTTGGATCGACGAGGATCGGGCAATGATGGAGATTCTTACTTCTATCAAGCGTGCGGGAGCAAAAGTTATCTTGACCTATTTTGCCAAAGACTTAGCAATCCTCAATAAGTAAAAAAATAAAAAGCCTATCTAAAATCAGATAGGCTTCATTTTTTCATAAGCTTAATATAGCGGAATTAAAGATCTTGTTCTCGCTCGAGCATTAGAATAGCTCCTTGTGAAACGATGTAATATTTTTCCCCTTCGTACATTACTTCATGGGCTCCGGATAAGAGAAAAATGGCCAAGTCTCCTTCTTTGGCCTGAAGAGGCACATATTTTACTTTTTCATCATTATCCATCCAAGGTTCGTGGTCTTCCACAGGCATGGGAATGGGGTATCCAGGTCCCGTTTTAATGATATAGCCTTGTTGAACCTTTTCTTTTTCCTGTACACCTGGAGGGAGATAAAGGCCTGTCGATGTTTTTTCGTTGGGTTTCTTTAGCCGGATAAGTACCCGGTCTCCCACCACGATGAGCTTTTTAAGCTTATTATCAGGGGTTAATTGCATGTTCTCAAAATCAAAGGTGAAAGAAAGAAAGCCAAGATTCCGAAAGAGGATTCTTGGCTTTAGTATGCCAAAAGCACCCGAAATTTATCGGGTGCTTTGATAATTGGTTTAGCTAAATTACTTCTTGTCTTCGCTAACCTCTTCGTAATCCACATCAGAGACTCCGTCTCCGCTTTCGCTTGCACTTGAGGTGCCCGCATCAGCACCAGGCTGAGCACCGGCTCCCTGAGTAGCGTTGTAGATTTCCTGAGAAGCAGCTTCCCAAGCCTTGTTTAGATCCTCCATTCCAGAGTCCACTCCGGCCAAATCCTGAGACTGGTGTGCAGCTTTCAACTTGTCCAAAGCTCCGTTGATGGCAGTTTTGTTGCCTTCAGAAAGCTTATCGCCATATTCTTTCAACTGCTTTTCAGTCTGGAAAATCAAGCTGTCTGCCTGGTTGAGTTTTTCGATCTTTTCTTTTTCTGCCTTGTCAGCCGC
>JABXHZ010000212.1 GCA_013373335.1 Cyclobacteriaceae bacterium
CACTCCCTCTCCCTTTAAATCCCAAGGAGCTGGAGCATGTTGAAAGGAATCTTTTGTTTGGGATTCCATCATGGCTTAATTTCTTTTAGGAATAAGGCGAGGGACTTACCGAAGTCCATCCCCCATCAATCACTAAGGTTTGGCCAGTAATATGCCGAGCTGCATCGGACAATAAAAATGCAGCTGCTTCTGCAATATCAGTCGTAGATGCAGGCCGGCCTAATGGAGTCAACTGAGACCAGATTTTGGCATATTCGGGATCTGAAGTGGTTCGTTCGGTCAGTGTAGCTCCTGGAGCAATGGAATTAATCCGGATTCCATAGGGAGCCAACTCTAGCACCAGATTTTTTGCCAACATTTCTATAGCTGCCTTGCTCATCGAATAGGCGGTTAGATTTTCATGACTTTGATGGGCTGTAACTGAGGATGTCAATAGGATAGAACCTCCTTCTTCTTGCTGCTTCATAACCCGCGCAGCGGCCTGAACCAAAAAGAAGGTACCTGCCTGATTGACCCGCATTACTTCCATAAAGTCTTCTCGGTTGTATTCTAAAAAATTCCCGAAAAGCGTAATTCCCGCATTGGCGACTACTTGGTCCACTTTTCCAAAATGATGCAAAGCCAACTCGATCATTTCCTGAATGACCGAGTCGGAGGCAGCGTCCCCGGAACATCCGATGACACTTCCTTTTCCCATGCGAGAAAGATTCGCAACGGCATCCTCCACCAGGCTTTTTTCGGAATCATTTAAAATAACCTGAGATCCATTTTCAAGCATTTTCCGGGCAATTTCCAGTCCTATTCCCTGCCCTGCTCCTGTAATAATTACTGTCTTTGGAGTTTTCATGTTTGTATTCGACTAACCCACGAGGGGTTTATTTTGAATTAATGAGAATCACGTTTCACTTCCGAACCCGAGCTTCCCTGTAGGAAGTCAAAATCCACTCCCTCATGCGCCTGATTTACCCGATGGAGGAAAAGATTAACATAGCCTCGATCATAAGGCAATTCAGTTGGTTTAAATTCCGATTTCCGTTTTTCCATTTCCTCCCCAGATATCAGCAAATTTAGACTCCGATTCGGCACATCTAATTCAATTAAATCCCCATTTCTCACCAATGCCAAAGGACCTCCAATAGCCGATTCAGGAGAAACATGGAGTACTACTGTGCCGTATCCGGTTCCGCTCATGCGACCATCGGAAATCCGAACCATATCTTTGACTCCCTTCTGTAGGAGTTTGGCCGGAAGTCCCATATTCCCAACTTCAGGCATACCTGGATATCCTTTGGGTCCCACATTTTTCATCACCAAAACGGAGTTTTCATCCACCTCCAAGTTAGGATCATCAATTCGGGCTTTGTAATCATCAATATCCTCAAAAACTACTGCCTTTCCGGTATGCGTCAATAAATGGGGGCTGGCGGCTGAGGGCTTAAGTACGGCTCCATGGGGACAAAGATTCCCTTTTAGCACTGCAATACCAGAATCCGGCTTAATCGGCTTCTCCAAGGTTCCGATCAAATCCCGATCATAACATTCGGCTTTTTCAATATTCTCACCCAAGGTCTTTCCATTGACTGTAATGCAATCTGTATGCAATTTGGATTGAATTTCACGCATAACGGCAGGTAAACCACCCGCATAAAATAAATCCTCCACCCAATGTTCGCCGGATGGCTGAACATTGGCAATCAATGGGATTTGAGCTGAAAAATGATCGAAATCTGTCAAGTCTAACTCCACTCCGATTCTTCTCGCGATGGCAGTCAAATGCAGGATGAAATTGGTAGAACCACCCAAAGCCGCATTGACCATGATGGAGTTTTCGAAGGCCTTGCGCGTAAGTATTTTGCTCATTCGCATATCTTCTTTGACCATTTCAACGATACGCATGCCGGCCATGTGTGCCAAAACTTTCCGTCTGGAATCTGCGGCTGGAATGGTAGCATTATCTGGCATGGCTAAGCCTAAAGCTTCAACCATGGCAGCCATCGTGGAGGCCGTACCCATGGGAGCACAATGTCCTCTGGAGCGCGACATAGCCGCTTCTGCTTCAATGAATTCTTCTTGTGAAAGCTTTCCTAATTTGTATTCTTCAGCAAATCGCCAAACGTCAGAGGTACCGATTTTTTTTCCTTTAAATCTTCCGATCAACATAGGACCTCCGGAAACCACCAAGGTAGGCAGGTCTACCGAAGCAGCTCCCATGACCAAAGAAGGAGTGGTCTTATCACAACCACACATGAGAATTACTCCATCCATAGGATTGGCGCGGATACTTTCCTCTACGTCCATAGAGGCTAGGTTTCGGAAAAGCATGGCGGTAGGCTTGATGGAGCATTCCCCCAAAGACATGACCGGAAACTCCAAAGGGAACCCTCCAGCCTCCCAGATTCCTTGCTTTATGGATTCTGCCAATTCCCGAAAATGGGCATTACATGGAGTGAATTCTGACCAGGTATTACAGATTCCGATTACAGGTTTTTCACCTTCAAAAAGGTGATGAGGAAGGCCTTGATTTTTCATCCAAGAGCGATAAATAAAGCCGTCTTTTCCGGTTCGGCCATACCACTCCTGACTTCGAAGCTTTTTCTTAGACATGGTTTTTTTTGGGTTTGAGAATTTTTTCAGAAGATAGGAAAAAAAGAAGATTTTATCGAGTAAAAAACCATTCTCTTACTATCTCAACTCATGCTATCCAAAACTTCTTCAAGGGAATTCAGATCAATGGTGAAATCTGCTAGAATTGTATCCTTTTCCGTGCCTTCGTTTAAAGTATAATAATAAGTTAGCCCTAGTGCATTGGCTAAATTGAAATAACATTGGGTCTTTTGATCATCTAAATTTCTAAATTCCAACACCCTACTCCCTTTGGGCATAAAGATCATATTCGTCAAAGCCGCTCCATGAAGAGATACAAACAATTCAGTTTCACCCATTAACTCTATTTGCTGTTGAAGGGATAGTTTCTCGGCATGAAAAATTTCAAACCCTCTTTTGCGAAGCATCAATTCTACCACTGTTTCGTTCAGTACCCGACGTTTAGAGGCTAAACTTCGACTGATGTACACCTTACGTTTTGGATTCTCTGAAATCTTGGAAAGCCGATCTCTCGTTTCTAAGGCATATTTAGGATTGATATGAGGAAACTCTGCCGTTCGGGACGTCAATAATAAACGTTTGACTTTAAGATTTTCAGCAGCTGAATAAAACACCGGCTTGACACCAATCATTTGGAGACTTTGCTCCACAAATGAAAGTTTTCTAAAAGCCTCAGGTAAAATCACCTGGTCTGTAATTCCCTTTTCCAAACCTTGCCAAATCCGCGGAAGGCAATCCGTCATCCAATGGAAATAATTGGCACTCCATTCGTCCTTGACCCACATCCCCTCTTCAAGAGTTCGCCATTTTCGAATTGAACAATTCAAAACCCGCTTCCCCAAAGGCAAGGGCCCAAGCCCATAAACATGGGTATGGGAATCAAAAAATCGTAATTCCTTCCAGGAAAAAACCGTGTCCTGAAGGATAAAAACATCTTCCAGAACCCAACAAGATTTCATAGTGAAGGAGGATTGAAGCCAGCTTTGAAATAAGGGCTTATCTTCTTCTTTAATATTCTGAGGAAGCTTACGACTTATTCGAATTTCCTGTTCCAATTTGGCAGGTCTCTGTGGCATAAGCTAAAAATTTACAGCCGCTCAATATCAGCTCCTAGTGCATTTAATCGCTGATCAATATATTGGTAACCCCGGTCAATCTGCTCAATATTATCGATAATGGAAGTGCCGTTTGCTGAGAGCGCTGCAATCAATAGCGCCACCCCTGCCCGAATATCAGGAGATGTCATACGAATACCCCGTAATGGATACTTACGATCCAAGCCAATCACCGTAGCCCGATGGGGATCACAAAGAATAATCTGTGCTCCCATATCGATCAGTTTATCCACGAAAAACAAACGGGATTCAAACATCTTTTGGTGAACCAAAACGGTTCCCTTTGCTTGCGTAGCAGTTACTAGTACAATGGACAATAAATCCGGAGTAAACCCAGGCCAAATTTGGTCGGCAATAGTCAAAATCGAACCATCAATAAAGGTTTCAATTTCATAATGATCCTGTGCAGGAATAAAAATATCATCACCTCGAAACTCCATCTGAATCCCCATCCGTCGAAAGGTATCAGGAATGATCCCCAATTTCGGAATTTGGCAGTTTTTGATCGTGATTTCGGATTGAGTCATGGCTGCCATCCCAATGAATGAACCGATC
>JABXHZ010000311.1 GCA_013373335.1 Cyclobacteriaceae bacterium
AATTCATTAGTAATTGGAGATTCTTTGAGTGTTCTCTATGACACGTTTGGTAAAGGTTTTTTTTCAAACCTAAAAGAACGATTCTCTCGTTTTTTCAAACTATTCAAAAAAGTAAACCTCCAAAAATTCAAGATTACCTATCAATCTGGAGAGGAGGAAAAGGTACTTGAAACTGCAGCCATGGGAGTTTTAGCTGTTCCTCATTGCGAGAGCAACCTCCTGTTTAAGCGCTTAATTCCCCAAAGTGGCCTGGATGATGCCCTGATGCATGTGATCCTTGTATCCCCAAAAAGCATCCTTTCCATTATTTATTTTGGAATTAAAACTCTCTTTTTCTCCATAAAATCAAATACGATCCCAGATTTCCTATCCTACATTTCAACTTCCAAAATCAGTTTTGAAACGGAGCAGCAAATTGCTTTTGCTATTGATGGTGAAGAGAATCAGGGAACTAAAATCGACTTGCTAATTGCTGAAAAGAAGGTTCGAATACTCCCAGGATTTGAAAGCCAAAAAACCAAAGAAACCAAGCAACGGGAAATTAATGTGCAGAAATTACCAAAGGGAACCCTGCTTGAAGCATTGACAGGCAGCTATCTTCCTTGGGTTCGTCATGCTACGACGGAAGAGTTCAAAGATTTATTCACACTACTTCGACAAAATTCACAGGCTTCTGGCAGCTTTTTGGTGCTCATGGCCTTGTCAACTCTCATTGCGACATTTGGACTCTTCGGAGATTCGAGCCCCGTAGTCATTGGAGCCATGATCCTCGCTCCTTTGATGGGACCAATTATTTCCTTGGCTATGGGGGTTCTCCGACAAGATGGTTCTTTAGTTAAAAACAGCCTTGGAACCATTTTTTTCGGAATGTTGATCGGGCTGTTTTTTGCTGTTTTAATCACCTTGGTCACTCCACTGAAAAGCCTTAATTCTGAAATTATGGCTCGGATTCGTCCTAATTTATTGGATTTGGGGGTAGCTGTAGCTGCTGGAATTGCCGGAGCTTATGCGCATTCAAGAGAGGAAATTGCAAAGACCCTGGCCGGAGTTGCTATTTCGGTAGCCCTAGTTCCTCCTTTGGCAGTTGTTGGAATTGGTTTGGCTTGGGGTAATTGGAATGTATTCTGGGGAGCCTCACTTTTGTATGGTACCAACTTAGCAGGAATCGTATTGGCTGCGGCACTGACCTTTTTAATCCTTGGATATAGTCCCTTTAGACTTGCCACCAAAGGACTTCTGCTGAGTGTGATCATTTTCATTTTGGTTACAGCACCTCTGGTATTAAGCTTTCGAAATATGGTGGCTGAAAATGACCTGATTCAAAATCTAAGTGGAAAAGAAATCCCTCATGGCTTGATGCGGGAAGTCAATGTTTTAGAAATGAGCCCACTTCGGCTTTCGGTCACTATCCTATCCGAAAAAGAGCTCAAGGAATCGGATTATTTAGAAATAAAACGGGAAATAGAAGCAGTAGTTGGAGAGCCTATCGAACTTGAATTAACTCTAGGCGTAAAGGTTTTTGAATAATCAGATTTCCATTTCCAACAGAGCATAACTCAAGCTTTTTCCATGCGCATCCAAAGCCAAGGAGGTAGTGACCCCACCTGCCAATGCATCTTCGCAGGTAAATTGCAATGCATGAATGGAAGGTAAAACATAGCGAGTCACATTTCCTTTTACCTGATCTCGGAGATGGCTTTTTACCCGATCAGCAGTAATATTTTGAACGAGCCAATCAAAGTCTTTTGAATCAAAAGGAATCAAGGATAGCACTAAAATATTCCCTTTATCACCAGCTCGACTGTGGGCTATATCTACTAGTTTTTTCATGTTGAAAGTAAGTGAAAATCAGGTTTAACTTGATTTCGATTCAGCAGGGTGGATACGACCCCAACAACTTGAATAACCATTTTTCTGGCACCTCCCCCACCAGCAGGCCCATTGGTATAGAGCGCCTCTACTTCCTCGCCAATCAATTGTGCATGCTCTGGTGTATCACACATACCTGCCACCCGAAGCCTCACTTCATAAGGACTTGAATTCTTGGATAATTCAGCGGGATGTAGCGAATTCAATCCAATTAAATCAACCCGGAGATTTGGTACCAGACCTTTAATCCGCTTTTCGATGATCTCTCCTGCTAAACGAGCTCTTTCAACAGCATGGGCGCCAGCATAAGAAATTTCTCCTTCCCCTTTGAATCCTGCCTCATAACCAACACTGACCTTATATTTTTCCGGCCTTTTGATTCCACCGCCACCGATCACTTGGAGTTGATCGAAGGCAATTTCTTCAAATTGGACTTTCGAAAAATCAGCAATCACATCAGGAGTAAAATAATGGTGGGGATCCAAAACCTCATATAGCAACTGCTCTTTGGCAATTCGTTCAGAGATAATTCCACCGGTCCCTGCAACTTTAGAAATAATCCCTCTTCCATCAGGAAATACATCCACAAAAGGATGTCCCAATTGATCCAGACCGGGAATAGGCTTAGACACAGGATCGGCAAAATACCCTCCGGTCAATTGCCCAGCACATTCCAAGAGATGGCCCAAAACAGTACCTTTTCCCAATAATTCAAATTGATCTAATCCCCAACCAAATTCATAAATCATCGGTGCTAAAAAAAGCGATGGATCAGCTACTCTACCCGTGATTATTATATCGGCATCAGAGGTCAAAGCTGGCAAAATCGCCTCCACGCCCAAATATGCATTGGCTGAAACGAGCTTCCCTTGAGATTTGATGGGTTGATTATTTTCAAGGGATTGTTCCTCACCAGAAAGGAATTCTAATACATCATCTCCAATGACCGCCGCTACTTTTACAGAAAGGCTTTGTGACTTGGCAAGCTCTATAATTCTCCTTGCCCCTGCAATTGGATTTGCAGCACCCATATTAGTGACTAGACGGGTTTTATGACTAAGTAATAAAGGAAGCAGATCCTTGAGTCTTTTTTCCAAAAGCACATCATATCCAAGCTCTCGGTCTTGCAATTTTCTTTTTTGAGCCAAAGCAATCGTACGCTCAGCTAGGCACTCCAAGACTAAGTAATCCAGGTTTCCTTTTTCCGTAAGAATCAAAGCAGGCTC
>JABXHZ010000220.1 GCA_013373335.1 Cyclobacteriaceae bacterium
ATTACGGGCTCCAGGTGAGTGGAATTATTACGATATTATTTTCAAAGCTCCTCGTTTTGACAAAAATGGGGTGCTTACCTCTCCTGCAACCGTGACAGTTTTGATTAACGGAGTTTTGGTACAAAACCATGTGATTCTAAGAGGTCCTACGGAATACATAGGAATTCCAAATTACAAGGCGCATTCAGAAGAACTTCCAATCAAACTTCAGGATCATGGAAATCCAGTTCGGTTCAGAAATATCTGGGTTCGTCCGCTTTAACAGTAGGCAGTTAACAGTGAGTAATAAGCAGTACTCTGTGGCAAAACAGCTAGTTGACATCTTATAACTATTGCTCCCTCCATTTATTAATCAATAACCCAATAACCTCATGTCATCAAGAAGAAAATTTCTCCAAAACACCATGCTCCTTGGAGCCGGTCTAAGCATGCCATCTGTTTTGACAGCTGCTGATTTTGGAACTTTTACCAGAAAAATCAAACCTTCTGATCAGCTCAATTACGGAGTAATAGGCTGCAAAGGGATGGGCTGGTCCAATATGAATGCACATTTGAAAATCCCGAATGTCAACTGTGTGGCTTTAGCGGATGTTGATCAATCCGTATTGGATCAGCGTTCAGAGGATATATTCAAGTTGAGGGGGACCCGTCCCAAGCAATACAAGGATTATCGGAAAATGCTCGAAGATCCAGATATCGATGTCATTATTATTGGTACGCCGGATCATTGGCATTGCCTAAATATGGTGGATGCAGTTTCTGCAGGAAAGCATGTCTATGTCGAGAAGCCCATCGCAAATACCATTGAGGAGTGCCAGATCATGGTAAAAGCCCAAGAGCGTTATGGAAAAGTCGTACAGGTAGGACAGTGGCAGCGTTCCGGTTCACAATACGATCAGGCCATTAACTACGTCAAATCTGGAAAATTGGGTCAAATCCGTCTGGTAAAATGTTGGGCCTATCAAGGATGGATGAAGCCTGTTCCTGTGCAGCCAGATGGTCCTGCGCCAGAAGGAGTGGATTATGATATGTGGCTGGGGCCTGCACCAAAACGCCCATTCAATCCGAATCGATTCCATTTCAATTTCCGGTGGTTTTGGGATTATGCAGGAGGCTTGATGACGGATTGGGGAGTGCATGAAATAGATATTGCCCTCTATGCTATGGGAGTGAGTGCGCCCAAATCTATTATGGCATCCGGAGGAAAATTTGCTTATCCGGATGACGCATCAGAAACTCCGGATACTTTGCAGACAGTTTATGAGTATGATGGGTTTAATATGCTCTGGGAGCATGCTACAGGGATCGATGGAGGAAATTACGGAACTACAGAGGGGATTGCATTTATTGGAAACAATGCCACCCTGGTGGTAAATCGCGGCGGATGGAAAGTAATTCCAGAAACTGAAACGGTAGAAGGTGAAAGAAAACCAAAAGTGGAGGAAGTTCCTCATACCCGCCCTACCGGAAGTGCACTGGATGCACATGCTGTGAATTTTGTAGAATCCGTGATGGCCAATGATCCAAGTAAATTGAAGTGTGCTATCCAAACTGGATCAGTGGCGGCAATCAATGCGCAAATGGGAAATATTGCTTATAAAACCGGCAAGAAAATTTATTGGGATGCAGCCAATAATCGGTTTACTGATGCTGATGCCAATGATTTGATGAAGGCTCATTACCATAATGGGTGGCAAGTGCCTAAAGTCTAAAATAATTTCTGTTGGGAGTCCAGGGTAATTTATTCCATGCCCTGGATTCTTTATTTTTGGAATTGATTATTTAAAGTTATTAAATCGAATTATCCTTCCTTGAAAACTGCCGCACTGATTCCAGCTCGATTCGCTTCCACCCGTTTGTCTGCAAAACTTGTCCAAGATTTGGGAGGAAAATCTGTAATCCAGCGAACCTATCTAAGCACCTCGGCAACAGGTGTTTTTGATGAAGTTTGGGTAGTAACGGATCATGAGGAAATTGCCAACCAAATCAGACAGGTTGGAGGAAAGGTTTTTTTTAGTTCAAAGAATCACGAAAGTGGTTCGGATCGAATTGCTGAAGCGCTCGATCAAGTGGACGCCGAACTGATAGTTAACGTTCAGGGGGACGAACCTTTTCAAGATGCATTTTCCTTAAACTCTTTAGTGCAGGTTTTTCAGGATACGGAAGTTCAAATGGCATCTTTGTTTCATGAGATTACTGAAGAAGAGGCTCAAAACCCCAATGCAGTAAAGGTGGTTTTGAATGAAAAAGGGGATGCACTTTATTTTTCCAGATCACCCATCCCATTCAATCGGGATAAATCAGCGAACCTGACTTATAAAAAGCATATTGGGGTCTATGCCTATAGGCGTGAAATTTTGAAGCAATTCACCACATGGACTAAAGGAAAATTGGAGCAAATCGAAATGCTCGAACAACTCCGTTTATTGGAGAAAGGAATTAAAATCCGAATGGTGAAAACTACTCATCAAGCAATTGCTATCGATACGGCAGAAGATCTAGAAAAGGCCCGTGAGTTCTTGAAAAAAAGCTAATTCTTTGACTTAACGATCAAAGAAAGATCGTCTACGGGAGACTTTAAGGTCTTGAAGAATGCTGGATTTGACACGGATATCAATATTGTAGGAAGTAAAGCGTCCAAACGGAATCCAATTCACGTTCATTTGCCAACAATGCAAATCTCTCGCTATTCCAATCATGGATTGGGTGATAGCCTGATCTACGAGATTAATACCCGTATTGAAATTGATTTTCCATTTTTCGGAAATGGATATGTCACCTGAAAGCTGTACCGCAGAGGTGACATTGGTGTTTCCGTTGGATTGCTTACTGTAGGCAAGATTATACCCAACGGTCAGATTCCATGGAATATTCCAGTCAATGTATTGGCTAGGGTCTGTTACGATTTGATTGATCTGGCTTTCTACAAATTCATTCATAATTCCTCCTTGCTGAAGGAATTGATTGGTCAATTCGTCCCGTACTTCATTTGGGTTTTGCGTATTTCCGGGATTTATTGAAGCATTGATGTTGAGAGATGCATTTCTAATTGTTCCAATACCTTGTCCATTTTTCCAGGAATACTGGTTAATTCTTCGGGTCGTTTCGGTGCCATTTGTATTGGTAAAAGTAGCGGTGGCATAAGGGTCCAATGTAGTGCTCACATTCACAGAGAGTTTTCTTTCAAAAAAGCTAGTTCTTGCACTGATTCGAATTGGTGCGAGTTGGAAGGAATCCGCTGCGAAATTATAAGAGGTATTTAGATCCAAATTTTCAATGATAGGGATTTTTTTGGTGCTCTCTTCATCTGTGGAGTCTTCTGCTGTTTTGATTTTTGCCTCCAAAACAGACCGTAAACCAAAGGTTAATGACCTAGATTCTCCTTGGGGAGCGCCTCCATAAATGAAACCTTGGTGTCTATTGTACAATCGGGTGTCTCCTTCGTTATTCGTCTGAACATTTTGAAAATACCCAAAGGATTCGTCTGTGAAATCCGGTGTATAGCTAAACCCGAAAGTAGGCTGAATATGATGTCGGATCGTTTGAATTTTTCCCCCTTTGAAATTATAAAACCCATAGAGGTTGGTGTTCATGGCAAATGAACTATTGTAAAAACTCACACGATTGAATCCATTTTCTACGATTTGATCCACTCGTTCTGATTCCGGATTGTAAAAGAACCGAAGCTTTTGCAAGTACCAAAGTTCTGTGATATTGGCTGAAGCTGTTCCGGTAAAATATTTGAACAATGTGAAATTGGAACTGATAGGAATCCTGTGCTGGGCTCCATTATTGGCATTTTTCAGCAAAAGGCTAAAGTTCTCCGGTGTAAAAGGAATCAATTCGGGAGCAGTGCTTCCTCCCAATTCAGGATCAATTGGGGTAGGGGATTGAATCCGGTTTGTGATCGAGTTCTGAATATCAAAGTTCCAAGCAATATTCAAGGTTTTGAGCGGTTCAAAATCCACATTTCTGAATGGATTCTGACGGTTCATTGAAACGTTGAAGGAAGGAAGTCGCAGTCGAACTTCCCCAGTCGACACAGATTGAGAATGCTGTGCGCTTGCCGACATGGAAAATGGCGTACCCGAAAACTGTTTGGTGTAATTTATATTCGATTGAAGGTCAGAGGTAACGTTATTTTGAAAGTTGGTTGGGTTGATCACATTGTTGAAATAGGAAGTGCTGCCTGCGTTAACAGAAGCTGAAAACCTTCCTGTCCCTCGGCTCTCCGGAGTGTGAGTCCAAGAAATTCGGAACGTATTGTAATCAACTGGATTTAATTCAGTCTCAGGTGATTTGAATTTTTGGAAATCAAAATTGAAAGCCCCTCCAAATCGATAGCGCTTTTTGTAAATAGACTGGGATTTAAGACCCCAACCTCCCTTGGAGTAAATATCGCCTGTAATCCGAGTATGGATGTAATCGTTAAACGCGAAATAATAGCCAAAATCTCTTAGGAATAGTCCCCGCACCTGCTCTTCCCCATAGCTTGGGAAAATTATTCCCGAGGCTTTTTCTTCAGGAGTGTTTGGAATGATCCCGAAAGGAAGACCTAGTGGGGTTGGGATTCCATTAAAATACAGGTTAAAAGGCCCTGAGACGACTTGCTTACCTTCTATGGACTTGATTTTGTTGGAGGAAATATGCCAATGAGGCTCGGTGAGTTTACAAGTGGTGTAATATCCATGATCTAGGTAAATGCTGCCATCGTCAGTTTTTTTGATTGTTTCACCTCTCAAAATCCCATCTTGCTGTTCAGTGACTACATCTTTGATGATGGCTTTTTGAGTTTTGAAATTATACCGCATTTCTTTTCTGATCTCATAGACCTGTCCTCGATCTTTAAAGAATGGGTTTCCTTGGATATTCCCTAAGCTGTCCGTGACACCGGAAGCGTAAAGTTCATTGTTTTTCCAATCGATCACGATACGATCTGCATCGAGACGCATCTCGCCATATTCAAACCAAGCTTGATTGTAGAGGTAAACCTTATTGGTTTTGAAGTCCGTGACAATGCTATCTTCAGCGTAGTAATTGATTTCGCTCATAATTGCACTGCTGGGCACAATTTTTGTCGAATCTGATAAGGATAAGGTATCGGTCGGGATTGAAACTGTGTCTTCCAAAGCTCGAGGAGGAACCTCCAAAGTATCAGGTACAGTCAACCTTCTCTCTTGAGTAGTCCTTGATTGCTGAGCTTCAGCCATTTGGGGCAAAAGCAAAAATATACATAAGCTCAAAAGTAGGAGTCTCAATCCCTGCACGGTCGCTGCCTTATTTGCTGATTTAATGGAAATTTCGCGTAAAGTTAATTTTATTGCCCTCATGGAAAGGTTTCAAAATAAAAAATTTATTCTTTCTCTGATTTTGTTAGTACCAATTCTATTTGGAGGTTTCATTCCTGATGAAACGATGATGCCGGCATTTCGGATGAAAAAAATTGTTTTGGATGCTGGCCATGGCGGAAAAGATCCCGGGAATTTGGGTTCAAGATCCCGAGAAAAAAACATCAATCTAGCCGTCACATTGCTTGTCGGGAAATACATCGAGCAATACCTACCAGACGTAGAGGTGATCTATACCCGTAAAGATGATAGCTTTCCTTCTTTGAAGGATAGGCCAAGAATTGCAAACAATAATAAAGCAGATCTTTTTGTATCCATCCATTCCAATTCAGCAGCTAGTCGTTCTGCTTTTGGGACGGAGACCTTTATTATGGGGATGAAGCACTTTGAGTCGAATTTTGACATTATCAAACGCGAAAACTCAGTGATGCTTTTGGAAGATGGCTATCAGGAAAAATATGAAGGCTTTGATCCATCATCACCGGAATCGTACATTATGTTTAACCTCATGTCTCAGGCATTTTTTGAAAATTCCCTAACGCTTGCCGATCAAATCGAAACCCAATTCAAGGATCGTGTAGGAAGAAAAAGCCGGGGCGTAAAGCAGGGACCTTTTTATGTGCTTTGGACTCCTTCCATGCCTTCAGTCTTGGTAGAGTTAGGTTTCTTGTCCAATAGTGCAGAAGAACAATTCCTAATGAGTAAGCAGGGACAGGAATACATGGCCTCTGCCATTTTCAGGTCTATTCGGGATTATAAAAATCAAATTGAAGGAAAATAAGTTTTTGGCTGTATTTCAGTTCATTAGCCCTTTTTTATTTTGAAAAAGGGCTTTTTCTTTATCTAAAAACCAAACTTCCTTTTGTAGATTGGGGTTTTAATTTTCATAAACCCAAAATCAACTTCATGAATACCAAGCAATCGACTCCTTCTTTGAATTTTAATTCCTTATTGGATGAATTGAAATCCAAGTATAAGACTGTAAAAAAGGGGGGAGGAGAAAAAAGAATAGCTAAAGAGCATGAAAAAGGAAAATTGACTGCTCGGGAGAGGATTGATTATTTGATCGATGAAGGATCAGACTTTTTGGAGGTGGGTGCGTTTGCTGCAGATGGAATGTATGAGGAAGAGGGAGGATGTCCTTCGGCAGGTGTAGTTACGGGAATTGGATATGTAAGCGGTAAAATGTGTGTTATCGTTGCAAATGATGCTACTGTTAAAGCAGGTGCTTGGTTTCCCATGACAGCAAAGAAGAATTTGAGAGCGCAGGAAATCGCTATGGAAAACAGGCTTCCGATTATCTACCTTGTAGACAGCGCCGGAGTTTTTCTGCCTATGCAAAATGAGATTTTTCCAGATAAGGAACATTTTGGGAGGCAGTTTCGAAACAATGCAAAAATGTCTTCCATGGGAATTGTTCAGGTAGCCGCAATAATGGGTAGCTGTGTGGCAGGTGGGGCTTATTTGCCTATTATGTCAGATGAAGCCATGATTGTTGATAAAACCGGGACGATTTTTCTAGCAGGTTCCTATTTGGTAAGAGCAGCTATAGGGGAGCAAGTAGACAATGAAACTTTGGGAGGTGCTACTACCCACTGCGAGATTTCTGGAGTGACTGATAATAAATATGACTCCGACCAGGAATGCTTGGATGCAATACGAAGGATTTTTGACAAAATCGGAGCTTCTGAAAAAGCTGGTTTTGATAGAAAAGAATCTAAAGAGCCTGCAATTTCTGCAGAAGAAATGCTGGAGAAATTCCCGATAGATCGGGTAAAGCCATACGATATGATGGACGTGCTGAAGTGTTTGGTAGATGGAGGAGAATTGGACGAGTACAAAAAAGATTATGGCAAGACCTTGATATGTGCTACAGCCCGAATTGATGGTTGGGCAGTAGGGATCATTGCCAATCAGCGCAAGGTTGTCAAAAATGCCAAAGGAGAAATGCAGATGGGAGGTGTAATCTATTCTGATTCTGCAGATAAAGCTGCCCGGTTTATCATGAATTGCAATCAGCGGAAAATCCCTTTGGTTTTCATTCAGGATGTAAGTGGGTTTATGGTAGGTTCAAAAGCTGAGCATGGTGGAATCATCAAAGACGGTGCGAAAATGGTCAATGCCATGGCAAATTCTGTGGTGCCGAAGTTTACCTTGATAATTGGGAACTCCTATGGGGCAGGAAATTATGCCATGTGTGGAAAAGCTTATGACCCCCGGTTGATTTATTCATGGCCTACCGCACAAATGGCGGTGATGTCAGGAGCTTCAGCAGCTAAGACTTTGCTTCAGATTAAAGTTTCTTCCCTGAAAAAAACGGGAAAGGAAATTTCTCCAGAAGATGAAAAGGCTCTTTTGGAAGAGATCACCAATAAATACAATGAAGAACTCAGCCCTTATTATGCTGCCGCAAGACTATGGGTTGATGGAGTTATTGATCCTCGAGAAAGCCGAAAGGTTATTTCCATGGGAATAGCAGCTGCTGACCATGGTCCTATCGAAGAGCGATTCAATGTTGGAGTGATTCAAACTTGATAATTTTTTGTATTTTCATTGAGCAATGAATCAGCTTAGTCCGTCGGAATTAAATGCGTTGATTTCCCTTCTTGACGACACAGACCAAGAGGTAAAGGGTCATGTACGTGATAGACTTATGTCTCTTGGAGCAGATATCATTCCTTTTTTAGAGGAAAAATGGGAAACAAACTTCAATCCTGAAGTTCAGCGCGAATTGGAGTTTTTAGTTCACGAACTTCAATTTTCCCAACTGAAATCCCGGCTTGAGGATTGGAAAAATTCCGAGGATAGGGATTTGCTAGCTGGGCTATGGATTGTCAATACCTATCAGTATCCAGACTTGGAGTTTCAAAGGCTCAATGCAGATATGCATCAGATCTATTTTGAGGTTTGGACGGCATTCAGTAATGATTTGGGTCCTTATGATCAAATCAAAATCATCAACAATGTCCTTTTCAATAAATTGAGATTTTCGGCTAATACCAAGAATTTCCATTCACCGGGAAACTCAATGTTGTCTACCGTCTTAGATACCAAAAAGGGAAATCCTATTTCGCTTTGTGCGATATACTTACTGGTTGCCCAAAAATTAGGACTTCCAATCTATGGGGTGAATTTGCCTAATCTATTTGTCCTAACGTATAAGTCTGAAGATGTGACTTTTTACATCAATGTTTTCAACAAGGGGTTGATCTTTCGGAGACAGGATGTTTTTAATTATCTAGAGCACTTGAGAATTCCTCCTAAGGATGAATATTTTGAGCCTACTGATTCTTTTCATATTGTTCTTCGCTCTCTTCGGAATTTGGCAAATTCTTTTGAGAAACTAGGAGAGGTCGAAAAAGTCGAGGAGGTAAATTCCTTAATTCAAATTCTTTTGAATTAACTAAAAGGAGCGCACATTGCATCCTGTAGCACGTACTTGTGAAGGGCTAGGCATATCTCCTTTTAAAAATTGATTCAATGCTCGCTCAAGAAATTTCTCACTAACTGCATCCTCTGCCTGAGGATTATTATCAATGGCTCCATGGTAGATCACCTGAACTTTACCTTCAACTTTGGTCAGTAAAAAAGTTTCTGGGATTTTGGAAGCTTCCAAAGCCTTGGTTAGGACTTTTTCTGAATCAATTAAAAAAGAAAGGTTGATTCCTGAACTGTCTATATAATTTTTGAGAGATGCCTGTTCGGACAAACTGCTGTTTGGATTGACTAATACAAATCGAATTCCTCTGTTGGAATAGGAGGAGCGCAGATTTTTGATTCGATCTTCATACATTTTTGCAAAGGGGCAATTCAAATCATAAAAAAGTAAAACAAGGCCTTTTTGATCAGCTAGGGACGCAATACTCATTGGTTTGTTTGTAATGGCATCTGTAAGGCTGATTTCCTCTAAATTTTGTGCAAATGAGGTTTGGGTTATGGCCAAAAAAAGTAAGAGAAATATTGCTTTTAGTTTCATGAGGTTTCTATTTATGCCGAAGTCAAAATTCTGGTTTCATTCGATAATCACTTTAGTGATTCTTAATCGATCAGGTTAATTATTTACCAGATCGTGTAGGTTAAGACCACGTCCTGAATAATTTCAGCTTTCACTTCATAATGATGATTCGCAAAATCTGTTCCGTGAATTTTACCCTTAATGATTCCGGAATTTATTTCGAATGGTTCCAGTAGAATATTCTCTCGGAAAGAAACCCCTTTTTTGCCCTGGCATTTGAAAATCGATTCCTTGGCAGACCAAGCTAATGTGTAGTGGACCGGGTCTTTTTCCAAAAAATCTAATTCAGAGGGATCCAAAAATCGGAAACCAATTCGAAGGATTTTTTCACGAATCATATCCATATCTATTCCTACCGGCAATTCCCGATGGAAAATTGCTCCAGCA
>JABXHZ010000211.1 GCA_013373335.1 Cyclobacteriaceae bacterium
CTTCGCTTCACCACATTGATGGTTACCACGGGAAGATTTTTCATCCGCGCATAAGAACTACGATCTTTATACGTATCCTTGACCTCAGCAACATCACGGAGATAAACGATTTTCTGATTGTCTGTTTTGACGATGACATCGAGAATATCCATGGGATCGGTAAATTCACCATCCACGCGAAGGGTTCGCTGAAAATCTCCTCCTCGAATACTTCCTCCAGAAATAGTAACGTTTTCTGAACGAACAGCATTTGCGATATCGTCAAACGTTACTCCAACCGATTCCATTTTATAGGGGTCGGCATTTATTTGAATCTCGCGCTCCACAGTACCTGCCAAATCGGCCTTGGAAATTTCTGGAAGCTTTTCAATTTCATCCTCTAAATACTCCCCAAATTTCTTCAACTCTGCCTCCGAATAATTTCCCGAAATATTCACATTCATAATCGGGAAATCCGAAGTATTGATTTCCAACACATTGGGATCTTGATCCAAGTCTGATGGCAATTCACTCTTAGACTTATCTACCGCATCTTTTACATCCTGAATAGCCTTGGAAATTTCTACACCAGGGTTAAATTCGACCACAATGGAAGAAAAATCCTGAACAGAAGTAGATTTGATATCCTTGACGTCATTCAAAGATTTGAGCTCCTTCTCAATCGGACGAGTGATCAGGTTCTCCATATCTACCGGAGAGTTACCAGGATAGGGCGTCCCCACATATACCGTAGGAATGACTACCTCTGGAAAACTTTCTTTGGGCATGGTCCTATAGGCTCCCAAACCCAAGACGGTTATTATCAGGGTAAGAATAACCACTGAGGTGGAATTATCCACACTCATACTGGTTAACCCAAACTCTCTTGTTGTTTTTGGATTTGATTGTTCGGCCATGACTTACTGCTGTGCAATCGTTACGTTGAAATTATCCCCTACTTCTCTAAATCCTTTGTCCACGAGTTTTTCGCTTCCAGTAAGACCTTCCAAAATTTCGGTTTGCTGCTGGAAAGTTTTGCCTCGCTGAACATATGTTTTGATGGCTTTTCCATCACGAACTACAAATACATAGTCCCCACGATTATCACTTAATACCAACTTAGAAGGAACTACAACAGCTTCTGGGTTGTCATAATCCTTGATATCCAAAATGGCCAACATATTAGGCTTTACCAGATCCATTTGAGGAAGGTAAACCTCTACTTTGAAGGTCCTATTGTTCGAGTTGATGATAGCTCCAACAGCAGAAACCCGAGTTTCTATCTCTTTTCCAATAGATGGGAAGGTTACTCGAACAGAATCACCTTTTCCCAAAACTCCCACATAAGCTTCTGAAATATCAGCTTCAATAAATAGATCGCTCTCTCCCACAAACTGGAACATAGGTGAACCTGGCTGTACTAATTCTCCTAACCGAACTGTTACCGTCTCAACGGTACCATCGAATGGAGCCTTCACAATAGATTTGTCCAATTGCGTTTTCAAAGAAGCGAGGCTTCGCTCCAATCCTTCCTTTCGGTTTTTAGCCTCCAAGTATTGAACTTCCGTCCCAATCTCTTGCTCCCAAAGTCTCTTTTGTTTTTCAAAAAGGGTAGTTGCCAAACTCAGTGAGTTCTCTAACTCATCGATATTTCGCTGGATCACTTCCGCATCAATTTTGGCTAAAACTTCACCCTTCTTGACGCGCATTCCCTCCATGGTCGGAATTTCCAAAACCTGACCTGAAGTCTCTGCTGAAATACTCACGTTCTTTTTTGAAAGTACAGAACCCGTGACTTCCACAAAATGCTCAAAGCGCTCTTTGTGGGTATCTGCAGTAGTAATCAAAACAGACTTTTGATTTTGCTTGGCAAATTCAGGGTCCAATTTCATCAGCTCAGCTTCTAGCGTCCGAATGTCTCCATTCAATTCAACCACTTGAGCTTTCAACTCCTCCAGTTTGGCTTTTTTAGCTTCCACTGATTCATCCTCTGCACAAGCAAAACTCATTACAAGAGCTAATGTGATGGGTAAAAATCTCAAAATTGTTTTCATGTGTTTGATTAATAATTTCCCTGAAGGAAAAGGTGTTGGTTTAGTTTATTAAATCGTTCTTCAATATTCCTAAGGCTTTTTCTAAATCAACCTTGGCTACCAATCCATCATATAGGGCTGATAGGTAATTAATTTCTGCCTCAATTAGTGCCGCATCTGCTTCTACTACTTCCAAGTTGGAGCCCACCCCCTCTTGGTACTTGATTTTCGCAATGTCATATACTTCACGAGCCAAATCGAGATTCTCGCGCTGAACGCGAAGTATATTCAACTCATTTCGAAGATTAGACTTGGCAGTGAAAACCTCATTTTTAATGCTTTCTTTTAAGAAAAAACGCTGGTTTTCAAGCTGCTGAAGTTGGACGCGATTCTGTTGAATTCTTGCGCTTTTTAGCAAACCATCGAAAATTGGAATTTGCATACTTACTCCGAGCAAGGAGCTTCCAAACCAATTTTGCTTGTCGTATACTGTATTGAAGGTATTACCTGCGCCAGATCGAACCCCATTTGCCACAAAATCAATAGTAGGCATGTACTGGGATTGATTGTTCTTCAAATCCAATTTGACCAGTTCCAAATTGGTATTCAATTGAGAAACTTCTACTCGCTCTAAACCCTCTTCCAGCAATAGCGCGTTGAGGTCCTCAATTGGGTTCAATTCAGCTAAAGTCTCAGTAAGCAAAATATCATACTCCATTGGAAGCCCCATTTGAAGTTTTAAGATCTGTCCACTGATTTCCAATGCTGTTCGGCTTCTTTCAAGTTGAGAGTAGGTATTGTTTCGCTGCACCTGAATTCTGGAAACATCTACCTTTTCAGCAAAACCAGCTTCATTTAAGGCCTTGGTTTCTGCCAGCAAGGTGTCGATTCGGGAAAGGTTGGCTTCGGCAAGACGAATTCGTTCTTGGTTTACAAGAACTCCGAAGTAGGCCTTTTTCACGGCCTCAATGGCATCATTTTCTGTCTTGATTTTATCTAAATCTGTTAATTCCCTGTAGGTCTTGGCAGCCTGAAGTCCAACGAAAAATGATCCGTCAAAAATCATTTGTCGGACATTCACAGCTAGACTGGATTGAAAGCTTACACCAAAACGGGCTGGAATCACATCTCCAGGAATACTAGGATCACCAAATGGAGGTTGGTTTGGTAAGAAAACTACCGGGATTGATGGATTGTAATTCAAATCAAAACTTCCAGTAATCTGAGGAAGTCCAGAGGCGGTGGTTTCTTTGATAGTTGCCTTGGCAATCAAGGTTTCCAATTGAGCATTCTTTACGTCGATGTTGTTTTCCAAGGTAAAGCTCAACGCTTCCTCAAGGGTTAATTCAACAATCTCCTGAGCATGAGTCTGAAATATCAGACCTAGACCGAAAAAGAACAGAATGAATATTTTTTTCATTTCAATGAGATTCAAATAGTGTTTTCTTGGTGGGTTTTATAGGCTTCACGTCCTTTTTCTGTAAATATTCCGTGAAGAAAATGATCCATCATTTCGAGTTGGATCTTGACGATATCGTAATTGGCATCTTGGAAATTCGTGGAATCCATAGCACTTGTAATTTGATCCACACGAATTCTGGCCAAAATTGGAACTTCAATTTCTTTTCTGAAGTAACCCAGATTTTTTCCTCGCTCAAGGATTTCCATCATTTGAGAAAGAATCACTTCTTCCTTGTGTCTAACAAATATTTGCCAAGCTTCAGGAAAATATTTCTGAACCTCCATGATGGTTACAGGATTAATGGATTGCAATCGCTCCCGCATCATCCTAGACAAATGAACCAAGGTTTCAATAAC
This sequence comes from Cyclobacteriaceae bacterium, assembly GCA_013373335.1. Taxonomy (GTDB): domain Bacteria; phylum Bacteroidota; class Bacteroidia; order Cytophagales; family Cyclobacteriaceae; genus Algoriphagus. Next base: position 3,831 of record JABXHZ010000211.1, read on the forward strand.
CTGATCATCTGATCCGTTCATAAAGGCCTCGATTTTATTTTGATCCAGCTTCAAAATCTGGTCGAAGGCAGTCTTCACCAACTCTTTTTTGTCAGCAAATTCTTGATAGAGCGTTTTCTTCGATATGCCCAAATGCCGGGCTATATCATCCATAGTCACACTACGGACTCCATACTTTGAGAACTGCTCTATCGCTGCTTCCAATATTTTTTCGCGCATTACCACTTTCCTCTTTAAGGCGACAAAACTATGGAAACGATTAGAATGTTCAAAGTTTCCAAAGTTTTTTTTAAAATTTTATTTTGCAAGAGTTTGTTTTGAAATCATTAAAATGTTCGGTTTCGAACAAAAATGTATTTTTGTAATACATAATTTTGTACTCTAACTTTTTCGAGACATAAAATTTGATTTTTAATAATTTTAGTTCAGTTTTCAACTTTTAGATGAAATTTATCCAAAATCCATTCGGAAAACTCCATTATCATATTGTGGGAAATGGGAAAGAAACCGTTCTGCTTTTACACGGTTTTGGTCAGTGCATGGATGACATGGAGGTTTTCAATCGTAGCAGAAAGTCAAACCAACGCTTTATTTATTTGGATATCTTTTATCATGGCCGAAGCCAATGGTTTGATTCTAAAAAGCCCTTATCGAAAACCATATGGAAAACTTTTATCCAAAAACTTCAGCAGGAAGTAGGTTTTGAGGATTTTCATTTAATCGGGTACAGCATGGGCGGAAAATTTGCATTACTCACTTTTGAATTATTTGACCGGCAGGTACAAAGCCTGACTCTTCTTGCGCCTGATGGTATAAAAACAGGCCTGTGGTACAGTATCAGTAGCTATCCGGGTTCTTTTCACGGATTTTTCAAAGGAGTAGTCTTTAGACCACAATTATTCTTCGGATTGATGAACGGCTTGAATTCTGCCGGCTTACTGGAAAGCAGTATTGTGAAATTTGTGCAAACCCAAATGGAAACCCGCTCTCAAAGAGCTCATGTATATTTTACCTGGAAAGTCTTTGGGGGAATTCACCTTCACTTAGGAAAAATCATCCGGCAGGCAAGAAGTAGTCAGATTCCTGTCAACTTATTTTTAGGAGAGTTTGACAAAATGGTTACTCATGAAAATCTAAATCGATTTTCTTCAAAAATCCCTCAGATTCGCGAGATAATCCTACCCGTGGGACATGGTCAATTAATCGAAAAAACGGTGGATTATCTTGAAAAAGAATTCGCTTAATTTTCCTTTCGCCGAACAATCAAATACCAATCCCCATCCAATGGCAAATAGCCGTAATCATAGCAAAAATGATAAACGCTACCCTTTTTAGTCTCAATTGTATGCGTTAAATACTGAAAATCAAAACCTTCTCTCAACAACCTTTCTTTGGTGGTTTTTGCCATATCCTCGCCGCTCGCAATGAAAGATTCTAAAATATTCCGGTTCTTCTTGATTTTGTGATTGATTCGCCGGATAAAATTGCTATTGTCCGCATACTGTTTGTAGTTGTAATTATTCCTACACTGATCATCACAAAACTTCTTATCAGATCGGCCTTGCAAGGGAGCACCACAATTCAAACAAGTCTTTTTCTCCATGATTTAAAAAGTTTATTTGAATTTATAAAATTAGTTGAA
>JABXHZ010000273.1 GCA_013373335.1 Cyclobacteriaceae bacterium
ACTTGTGACTTCATCGGAAGAACCGGTCATGGAACAAGCTCCCCTGGCTGAAACTTCTTCTGATACCCTAACACAGGAGAAATTTGAAAAGTATGGTGTTTTAGCTTCTTTGACTCTAGGTGAGGAAGAACTGATCACCCTTGAAAATGAACTAATTCGCCTGGATATTTCCACGAAAGGCGCTAGTATCAAGAATGTATTCCTTAAGGAATACAAAGACTGGGAAGGAAATGAATTGGCCCTTTTGGACGAATCTTCCTCTTCAATGGTTTACACCTTGACTACTTCCAGAGGCCCTGTCCAAATGGAGGATTTTTACTTTACTCCTGAAGTAAAGACAGAAACATCCGAAGAGGGTAAAGAGGTAACGATTTTGACCTTAAAAGCTGCAACAGAAAGCGGAAGCCTGTCTCATGAATTCCGTTTGGCATCTGATTCCTACCAAGTTGACAAAAGCTTCAAAATAGAGGGTTATCAGGGAGTTTTTACTCAAAACACCCTTTCTTTGGATTGGAAAGATCAAGCTAGAGCTCATGAACGTGACCTAGCCGAATCCAGAAGAAAAACCCAAGTCAACTTCTATACAAGCGGCGGGTCTTATGACAACTTGGGTGTTGGTGAATCTCCTGAAACCAACATACCAGAAGAACCGGTTAAGTGGATTGGTTTCAGTCAGCGATTCTTCACGGCAGGAATTATTGCCCAGGAAGCTTTTAATAATGTAACACTATCGCAAAGCACTCCTTCAGACAGCCTTTTTGTCCGAAACATGGAGGCACAATTGAATCTCCCAATTACTAATGGAGAAGCAGACTACCAATTTTACTTTGGCCCTGACAAGTACAAGGTTCTGAAAAATGTGACCGAAGGATTTGAAAAGAACGTAGACATGGGCTACTTCTTTGTCAGCTGGGTAAACAAATACATTATTGTTAACCTTTTTTCCTTTTTGGAAAAATACTTTAACAATTACGGGATTATCATCATCCTAATCGTATTGATCATCAAATTGGCCCTATCTCCGCTAACTTACAAATCCTACATCGGGATGGCAAAAATGCGGGTTATCAAGCCTGAAATCGATGAGCTGAAGGAGAAATACGGAGATGATCCTACCAAGATGCAACAGGAGCAAATGAAGCTTTTCTCTCAATTGGGAGTAAGCCCTATCTCAGGATGTCTTCCTTTGCTTTTGCAAATGCCTTTCCTATTTGCCATGTTCTTCTTTTTCCCAAATGCCATTGAACTTCGGCAGGAATCATTTCTTTGGGCAAAAGACCTTTCGACTTATGATGAATTCATCAAACTTCCGTTTACAATACCTTTCTATGGTTCACACGTGAGTTTGTTCACCCTATTGATGACCGTATCTCAAATCATTTATACTCACTTCAACAATCAGTTGACCACGGCTACCGGTCCGATGAAAAATCTAGGGTACATCATGCCGGTAATGTTCATGTTTATTCTAAACTCCTATCCGGCTGGATTGAGCTTCTACTACTTTGTTTCCAACGTTGTTACCTTTGGTCAGCAGGCTTTAATTAAGCTCTTTGTAGATGATCAAAAAATCCGCAAGAAGGTTGAAGAAAACAAAGTCAAAAACGCCAATAAGAAAAAATCCAAATTCCAACAAAGACTGGAAGATGCGATGAAAGCAGCAGAAGCAAATCGAAAAAAATAAAAAAGAAAGGGCTTTAGGCCCTTTTTTTGTTTGTAAAGCGAACTCCTCTGAATTTGCCTGACAAGCTTTGTCGTTTACATTCGGAATCAACAAACTTTAACAGTTGAGGGATTCTGGATAAAACATCTAAATTAAAGTCTTGATAGCTAAGGGTTTTACAAGAAAAACCCCTGGTTTAATCCGAAAAGATTGAATTACTTTTGGTGGATTAGGCTTATAAAAAAAGGAAGGTAATCGCTCGAAGGAGTGCGGATTTTGATTAATATTGAGTCTTAAATTTCTATCATAACCATGGGAAAAATCATTGCAATCGCCAATCAAAAAGGCGGAGTTGGTAAAACAACTACCGCGATGAACCTTGCCGCTAGTTTGGCTGTATTGGAATATAAAACCCTGGTGATTGATGCCGACCCACAAGCCAATACCACCTCCGGACTAGGACAAGACCCTAAGTCCATCAACACCAGCATTTACGAATGCATGGTGGATGGTATCCCTGTAGAAGATATCATCATCAAAACCGAAATCGAATTTTTGGATTTGGTGCCTTCACACATTGACTTGGTAGGTGCAGAGGTCGAAATGATCAACATGGAGAATCGGGAAGAAAAGATGAAAGAAGTCATTGAGGCTGTCCGTGATCGTTATGACTTCATCATTATTGACTGTTCCCCTTCCTTAGGTTTAATCACCATCAATGCACTTACAGCGGCAAATTCCGTGATTATTCCAGTTCAATGCGAATATTTTGCTCTAGAAGGTTTGGGTAAACTTTTGAATACCATCAAAATCATCCAAACCCGATTGAATACGGATTTAGAAATCGAAGGGATTCTTTTAACCATGTATGATGTGCGTCTGAGACTTTCCAACCAAGTAGTCGAAGAAGTTAGGATGCATTTCAAAAACATGGTTTTTGATACAATTATTCCAAGAAATGTCCGACTAGGGGAAGCTCCTAGTTTCGGTTTGCCAGCCATAGCTTTTGACGCGGAAGGGAAAGGAGCTATAGCCTATTTAAATTTGGCAAATGAAATTGCCGAGAAAAACGGACTCCAAAAAGCTACAGAAACCCATGGCGGATAATAAACCTAATAGAAAGAAAAGTGCCTTAGGACGGGGTCTAGGAGCATTGCTTCAGGACAGTCCTGCAAAAACCAATTCGGAAGAAATCCTTCCTGAGGTTCAAAAAACCGGAATTTTTGAAATTTCCATCGATTCTATTCAGGTCAATCCTTTCCAGCCAAGAACACATTTTGACAAAGAAGCGCTAGAAGAGCTTTCAGAATCCATCAAGGTTCAGGGGATCATTCAGCCCATTACGGTTCGAAAACTGGATCAGAATGAATTCCAACTCATCTCAGGAGAGCGAAGATTTCAAGCTTCCAAGTTGGCAGGATTGGAAAAAATCCCCGCCTACGTACGGACTGCCAATGATCAGCAAATGCTGGAAATGGCTCTCATTGAAAATATTCAGCGTGAAAACCTGAATGCGCTCGAGATTGCCCATTCTTATCAGCGGTTGCTTGCGGAGTGCAACCTCAAGCAAGAAGAACTAGGAGATCGCGTTGGGAAAAACCGAACAACGGTTAACAACTATTTGAGATTACTCAAACTTCCGCCATCTATTCAGGCAGCCATTCGTGACCAAAAAATTTCGATGGGACATGCCAGAGCACTGATCAATGTGGAAGATATTGATAAGCAACTGGCCATTTTCAAAAAGGCCGTGGAAGAAGAACTGAGCGTTCGAAAAGTTGAAGCTTTGGTTAAGGCGCTGAATGAGGGGAAAAGTGCCAAAAAAGAAAAACCGGAATTAGACCCAGTTAAAAAATACGAGTTGAACAAACTTCAACAACGTCTAGCTTCACATTTTGGAACTAAGGTTTCTCTCAAATCAGACAATAAAAATAGAGGTGAAATAAAAATTCCGTTTCATTCAGCCTCAGATCTCAATCGAATTCTGGAAATTCTAGAAATCATTTGATTTTGGATCAGTTATCAAAGCATAACCCTAAAGTCATAAAGACCCTATTGGTACTGGTGGGGTTTTCTTTTTTTATGTACCTACTACCTAATAGCGCTTTTGCCCAGCAGGACACGACAATAGTTGAGGTGAAAAAACAAAAAAAGGAAAAACCAGACTATTCTTCCCTTCCCAAAAATCCACGAAAAGCCTCACTTCTATCGGCTGCTCTTCCGGGCGCTGGCCAAGTGTATAATGGAAAAGCCTGGAAAGTACCCATTCTTTATGCAGGTTTCATGGCGGATATATATTTTATCAACTTCAATAATCGGCGCTATCAGGTATTTCGTGAAGCCCTTTTTGCCTTTGATGAAGGTGAACCAAATGGTTTCCCCACTTTAAATCGGGATGCATTGGTTCGAAATGTAGATTATTGGAGAAGGAACCGTGATCTCACAATTTTGCTTTTGGGAGTTATCTACGCTTTGAATATTATCGATGCAAATGTAGATGCTCACCTCTCGGGATTTGATATTACGGATGAATTAAGCTTGTCTATTGAGCCATCAATCGACAATTTTACAGCTCAAAACCAGCAAATGGGGATTAGTTTTAAATTGAATTTTAAATAAATGAATATCATTTTATTGGGATATGGAAAAATGGGAAAAATCATTGGCGAAATCGCTGAATCCCGAGGCCATAAAATCCTATTAAAAATCGACGAAAACAACCGGGATCTTTTGAATTCAATAGATCCAAAAACAGTGGATGTAGCTATCGAATTTAGTCAACCTGAGGCAGCGGTTCAAAATATCTCTTGGTGCTTAAACCATGGGATCCCTGTAGTATCCGGAACTACTGGCTGGCTCGAAAAGAAACCTTTGATGGATCGGCTCGCTGAAGAAAAGGGTACCGGTTTCTTTTATGCATCCAATTTCAGCATTGGGGTGAATGTTTTCTTCAAGGTGAATGAATTTCTAGCCAAGCTAATGAATGAAGTATCTGGCTATGAAGTAAGCATAGAGGAAATCCACCATACCGCTAAAAAAGATGCTCCATCGGGAACGGCCATTACCCTAGCCGAAGGAATCATCAAAAATCAAGAGAGGTTTACACAGTGGAATCTGTCCGAACAAGCGTCCGAAAACGGACAAAGCATTCCAATTACCTCCAAAAGGATAGATCCTGCTCCTGGAACCCATATTATTCGTTATCAATCTGAAATTGACGATATTGAAATTTCTCATACTGCGCATAGCAGGCAAGGGTTTGCTCTTGGCGCAGTTTTGGTGGCTGAGTGGCTACCTGGAAAAAAAGGAGTTTTAACGATGAATGACTTTTTATCATTCTGAAAAATAAAAACATGAGTACAAGCCCTAAAAAGAAAAAGTCGGCCGCAAGAGAATGGTTTGACGCTTTAGTTTTTGCAGTTGTTGCAGCGAGTTTGATTCGGTGGCTTTTATTGGAGCCTTTTACCATCCCAACAGCTTCTATGGAAAAATCGCTCTTAGTTGGCGATTTCCTATTCGTTAGCAAAATGCACTATGGTACCCGAATCCCAAAAACCCCTCTTCAGGTTCCGTTGACACATCAAAAAATTTGGGGGACAGAAATCCCTTCTTACTCAGATGCAATCCAACTCCCCTATTATCGATTGCCTGGTTTTACCCATGTACAACGGAACGATGTAGTGGTTTTTAACTACCCGGTAGAATTTCAATACCCAAATGACTTGAAAACCAATTATATCAAACGGGCGGTGGGAATTCCCGGAGATGTGATCGAAATAAAAGATGGGGATCTTTTCGTGAATGGTGAACCTGCTATGAAGCCGGAGGAAATGCAATACTCCTACGATGTAATGAGCAACCGCATGCTTAATGCCGACTTTTTTGACGATTATGGAATTAACCCAGCAAGCTACATGGCCTTTCCTGATGGTTCGGGATACATGGTTCAGGCTACCGACCT
>JABXHZ010000158.1 GCA_013373335.1 Cyclobacteriaceae bacterium
CCATCTGCTTTTGCACCTTTCATGGCCACAAACAGACAATGGGATGCTGAATGAGTTTGCCGAGAATCAATGACCACCTGGTCAATTACCGATTCGGGGGAATCCCCCAAAAGCTTTCCCTTGCAGATTTTGGTAACCTCTTTGATGGTCAATGTGCTAATCATGGCTAGTTTCGCCTGTCTTTTTCTTTTTGAAAAACACCTGTCTAATCCATCTCGGCAAAAATATCGCCCCTAAAATCAAGTATGGATAATAGGAAAGGAGACGCCAAAGAATACTGGTCACAAAGGTGTATCCATCTAAGAATTGAGCAAAAAACTGTCCAAAAAAGAATTCAGCGGTCCCCGAACTTCCAGGTGTTGGAGAAATCATCATTACGATCCACATAATAACCTGTCGGGCAAAAATAATGACGTGATTTTCGAGGCTTAAAGGGACAAAAGCAGAAATCAAGGCATTAAGCATCAAGTATCGGGAGCTCCAAATGAAAATAGTGGCCAAAATCACCGGGGTCCAATATTTCCAGTTTTTGCCGCTGAGTTCTTTGGAAGCTTCAATGATTTGATTGCCATATTCCTGGGCATCATGTTTCCACTTTCGTAGCCATTTGAGTGAAAATATTTTGATCAATACCCATTTAAAAACCCGGGGGCGATAGAATAATGCAGCCGCCATAATCAAGCTGTAAATGGCATAAAGGCCATAGCTAATCCAGAAAATCGCCTGTAAGCTATTTTCGAGTTGGTTTTCGAGAACCTGGCTTTGTGGGAAAATATTTCCTTTTGCGAAAAATAGTATGATGGGAGCTCCGATTACAAAGAACAAATTATCCAATATGGCAGTCACCATCACAAAGGAAATCGCCCGACCTAATTTGATCCCTTCTTTATTCAAAATAAAAATGGCAACGGCTGTACCTCCCACTACGGATGGAGTCACGGCAGATGCAAACTCCCAAAGAATGATTACATAGATTGCGCGTGTCCAGCTGAGCTCTCTTTGGGTGATTTCCCGGATTCGATAGATATAGCCGGCATCCCGAAAAATAATGACTAAAATAGCGAGAAAGATGTAGGGAAGGGAAGCATCAAAAACTCCTTTTAGTGTTTGTGCATTGACATTGGGGTCCAGATAAAACATCGCAAAGACGATCCCCAATCCAATTATGATGGGTACCCAAACCTTATTGGGATTCAGTGTTTTGAAAATCTTCTTATTGTCCAGCTTCATATTAGGCTGCAGCGATAGGCTCGGTCTTTTCTACCCAAAAATTATTGTAGCCTTCCCCAATCACAATGGTAACCTGTGATAACTGCAGCAGCTCCAAAATGGCCAAGAAGGTATAGATTACAAAAATCTTGTCAGGCTTGTACTCGATAAATTCTGAAAAGGGAACCTGCTTTTTGAAGCTAATTTTTTCCAAAACAAATTCTTTTTGTTGCTCGATGGTATAGGGATACTGGATAACGGTGTGTTTTGTTTCATCCCCACGTGCGGCCATTTTAGCCATGCACTTTTGAAAAACCTTTAGGAGTTTGTAGAGATCGACATGTTGAAGTTCTGCATCAACATCATCAATTTTGCTCAGGCTTTTGATTTCAGCTGCAATATTACCTCTTTTTTCCTTGGAAAGCCGGTCAGATTCAAGTGAAGCCAAATCCTGAATAACGGATTTGTATTTTTTGTATTCAAGAAGATTCCGGATCAGTTCTTCCCGTGGATCTATTTCCTCTCCCAGCTCATTGAGTTCCGGCCTGGGTAATAGCATCCGGGATTTAATTTTCATCAGGGTGGCCGCAAATAGGATAAATTCACTGGCCACCTCAATTTCCATTTGCTCGAGGTGATGAATGTAATCCAAAAAATCATTCGTGATTTTTGAAATCGGAATGTCATAAATATCCAATTCGTCCCGTTCGATGAAGAACAGCATCAAATCGAATGGTCCTTCGAAAAGCGGTAATTTGATTTCGAAACTCAATGGATATTTAGATTATTGGTTAATTTTGCGAACTTATAGCCAAAGATATTCAATTAAAGTAAATTAATTGATTTGGTCGAGTGGAGTAGTATTGATTTTAGTTGCTATGCTAACTAAAAAACAATCGATTTCTTCCATAGTTTAACAGTCTTGACCACCTAATGTAAAGCTTCATGTTGATCCAACCAGGAGAATTGCTCGCACAAATTAACAGCCCTGCTGATCTGAAGAAAATGCCCAAAGACAAGCTTGTCCAAATTTGTGATGAGTTGAGACATTTTATCATCGATAATGTATCTGTCTATGGAGGACATTTTGGGGCCAGTTTGGGCGTAGTCGAATTGACTGTGGCCTTACATTACGTGCTGAATACACCGGAAGATCAGCTCGTTTGGGATGTGGGGCATCAAGCTTATGGACATAAGATTTTAACAGGTCGAAAAGACCAATTCCATACAAACCGAATTTTTGGAGGGATTTCTGGATTCCCTAAACGCAAAGAAAGTGAATACGATGCCTTTGGAGTAGGGCATTCCAGTACCTCTATTTCAGCTGCCTTGGGGATGGCAATGGCTTCCAAGTACAAGGGAGATACCAAAAAACAACATATTGCAGTCATCGGAGATGGAGCATTGACTGGAGGGATGGCCTTTGAGGCAATGAACCATGCAGGCGTGAGTGATAGTAATATCCTCATTATCCTAAATGATAATTGCATGGCGATTGATCCTAATGTTGGTGCTTTAAAGGATTATCTGACAGATATTACTACTTCCCATACCTACAACAAGGTAAAAGATGAAGTATGGAAGATTCTGGGCAAAATGAGCAAGTTTGGACACTCTGCCCAAGAAGTTATTTCCAAAGTGGAGGGAGCCATCAAATCCGCCGTGCTTCAGCAAAGTAATTTATTTGAATCTCTGAATCTCCGTTATTTTGGGCCAGTTGATGGGCATGATGTCAATCATTTGGTAGAGATTCTTCGTGACCTTCGTGATATTCCTGGACCCAAAATTCTTCATTGTGTTACGGTAAAAGGGAAAGGATACGAACCGGCAGAAAAAGGAAATCATACTACTTGGCACGCACCAGGTACTTTTGACAAGGTTACAGGAGAAATTTTCAAGAAATCACCCTCTAAACCTCAGCCCCCCAAATACCAAGATGTGTTTGGACATACCATTGTCGAATTGGCGGAGCAAGATGATAGAATCATGGGGGTTACACCTGCCATGCCATCCGGTTCTTCCCTAAATATCATGATGAAAGAAATGCCTGATCGGGCATTTGATGTGGGGATTGCAGAGCAACATGCAGTGACCCTATCAGCGGGGATGGCCACGCAGGGACTCAAGCCTTTCTGTAATATTTATTCCACCTTCATGCAGCGGGCTTACGATCAGGTGATTCATGATGTCTGCCTACAAAATTTGCCGGTTGTATTCTGTTTAGACCGTGCTGGTTTTGCAGGAGCAGATGGGCCAACGCATCACGGTGCCTATGATATTGCTTACTTCCGCTGCATCCCAAATTTGGTAGTAGCAGCCCCGATGAATGAGGAGGAGTTGCGGAATATGATGTATTCCTCCCTAAACCACGAAGGCCCTTATTCGATCAGATATCCACGAGGTAATGGAGTGATGCCTGATTGGCGTAGACCATTCCAGCAGATTCCTTTGGGACAAGGGCGTATTGTCAAAGAAGGAGAGGATGTGGCGATTTTGACGATTGGGCACATCGGGAATTATGCAGTCAAAGCATGTGAAGAACTAGGAGAGGAAGGATTAAATCCTGCTCATTATGATATGCGATTCGTTAAGCCTTTGGATGAAGACTTGCTTCACGAGATTTTTGGTAAGTTCAAAAAGGTAGTCACAGTAGAAGATGGCTGTCTGATGGGTGGTTTTGGATCCGCAGTGCTTGAATGGATGATGGATCATGGATATAGTGCTCAAGTAAAGCGCTTGGGAATTCCAGATGAAATCGTTGAGCATGGAGAGCAATTGCAATTGCACAAGCTTTGCGGATTCGATGTAGAGGGAATCGCTCAGGCAGTCCGTGCACTTGCCGAGGTAGAAAAAGTCAGCTAAAGCTTCATGTCTTCCATACATTTTTTTGAAAAAGGCTCTGGCCAGCCCGTGGTTTTGATTCATGGGTTTTGCGAAATAGGAGCCATGTGGGAAGACTTTGCGCAAGAATTATTTCAAGATTTTAGGGTTTTATGTTGTGATTTGCCAGGTTTTGGCAAGACTCCTCTTTCTCAGGCTCATATTTCCTTAGAAGAAGTAGCTGTGCTATTGGAAGAATGGCTGGAGGAAAATGGTGTCGAAAATCCAATTATTATTGGACATTCTCTTGGAGGATACGTGGCTTTGGCCATGCTTGAGTTAATGGGAAGTCGAATCAAAGGAATCGGCTTATTTCATTCTACTGCATTTGCAGATGATAAGGAGAAAAAAGCCATGCGGAATCGAGCCATCCGATTTTTAAAAAAGAATGGAGTAGACAAGTTTGTCACTTCCTTTGTACCCCCACTTTTTTCGGAAGCCCATCGCATACAGTTCAAATATGAAATTGATCGGGCAATCGAGCAGGCCCACCAATCCACTTTGGAAGGATTGATCGCTTTTACCGAAGCTATGCGTGATCGAAAGGATCGCTTTGAAGTGTTAAAAAGTTTTCAAGGGCCTAAACTCATGATTGCAGGAACGGAGGATGGTGCCGTTAAGATTGAAGCAAGCCGTCGCCAAAAGGAAGCGTTTACAGATTATTTTGAATTAGAAGGGACAGGCCACATGGGAATGATTGAGGACCGGGATAAGACGCTGGGGATTCTGAGGGTTTTTTGTAATCAGGACTGATTTAATCTTCTTAACCTGTAAAACGTGATGACCAAATAGGCAGTTGATAATAAAAAATAAGTTAAAATTTGGTTTTTAATTTTTTGTGAACTATATTATCAGTGAGTTTTTGGCCAAAGCTTTTTAATTATTCTTCAACTTTTAAATTCAAAGACCATGAAAAATTTATTGAAATCAATCACTGTAGGCTTATCTGTCTCTATTTTGTCCGCTTTACCACTTCAATCCCATGCTGGCTGGGATTATAAATCGGTCGAAAGCATTGATAGAATAGATGGCAGGACGTATATCGTTACTCACTGTGAAAATAAAATTGGAGATGATTGTACAACTCCTGGAAGTGCAACTCGCATGGATATTACTCCTGTAATTGAATTACTTGAAGGTTATGGTCTAATTCGAAGGCTATAATATGGGAATCAGGTTTTACTTGAATCGGGGATGTCTGATGGCTTCCCTGATTCTATTTTTCATTTTCTTCTCTTGTTCAAAACGAAAGCAAGAATTTACTTTTAGCAAATTTAAAAGTGTAGATAGTCTTGAAGTATTACTTCCTTTACAATATATCCCAATTACTTATTGGACTACATTTACAACTAATCAACAAACATTCTTAGTAGAATATGGGCTAGATTCAAACGGGGACCTATTAATTCTACAAGTAGATTTTAATCAGAGGAGTTATTTAGAGCCTTTATTAATACCTAGAGAGGGCCCAAATGGGTTTAATTCGTCCAGTGTAGCATTACATTTTCATACAATTGATTCCATTTTTGTTTTTCCAGCAACTCAAAACAGATTTTTTCTTTACAATTCCGAAGCTCAGAAAGTCGACGAGTTTCTTTACAATAGTCCTGATTTTGCACGTTATTATCGAAGTGGGTTTTATTCCAATGCGGTATTGATTAATGAAGGTCTAGCTATACCTACTGTAAGTGATATACGTTATGATGATCAAGATTATTTTGGAAAAGAAATACCTCTTAGATTATATGATCTCCAGGAGGAAGAGTTCGTTAATCAGTTTTGCTTCCCAGATTATCTAAAAGGTAGTTTCTTACCAAGTGAACTTTCTGGGCCTATCTTAGAAAAGATGGGTGATGACCGTTTGGTTGTGAATTATCGTTTTTCGGATTCACTTTATATTCTCACAGCAAAGGAAAAAACAAGGGACGCGGTTTATTGCGGTATTCCACAATGGGATGTTCCCCCTTTACTTTCCCGATATCCAAATAGAGGTCAAGAGTTAGATTATAAAATAAAAGAGCCTGATTTCGAGACGGTATTTTTTAGGAATGGAAAGATTTACAGGATTGTTTCACATCTCAAAGATAAGAAATATTATGAGCTCTCTGGATTTGAAATATTGGAAAAAAATCTCCGAGGAGTAACCCTGATCGAACTGGACCTAGAAACAAAACAACAGCGCTTTTATGAAATGCCTATTGCCAAATACTTTGTTTTTGACAAAGATTTCTTGATTGTTGGAGGTGTTTCGTCTAGGGAAGAAAATGGGGATATTTACAGAAAGTTTTACAAATATTCTTTTTAATCTAAACCAATAAAGCCTTCACAATTCTATCCTTTCCATTCAAATCCTGAATGATTTGTACCTCGGAGTAACCAGTTTTCAAAAGTAGATTTTTGACTTCTTTTCCAAAGTTCTCATGGATTTCAAAATAAAGTTTTCCTCCCGGCTTAAGTGCTGCTTTTCCTTTTTCGGCGATCTTTCTATAAAATAATAATGGATCGGAATCAGGCACAAAAAGGGCCAATTTCGGTTCATAATCCACTACATTTCTATGCATTTCGCTTTTTTCTTGGTTAGGGATATAGGGAGGGTTACTGACCAAAATATCCAGTTGGTCAAGGGGTATATTTTCATTTAAAATATCTGATCGTAAGAATTGAACTTTAGCATGGAGTAGTTCTGCATTTTTTTCGGCGATTTCCAAAGCTTCGGCTGAAATATCCGTCGCATAGACTCTCGGTTCCTTCATTTCTAAAGAAAGGGTGATTGTTATACATCCGGTTCCGGTACCTACATCCAAAATATCTAAACCTGGCTGTGGATTTTCCTTGATGATTAAATGAACCAGTTCTTCAGTTTCATTTCGGGGGATTAAGGTGTGTTTATTGACTAAAAACTCTCGACCATAAAAAGGTCCCTTCCCAATAATCTGCTGGATAGGTTCCCCCATTTTTAAGCGGGAAAAATCATCAAGAAGTGCTTGTGGAAGATCCTTTTCATTTAAAAAATGCATCATATCAACCCGTCGCAGCCCCAAGTGATGTTCCAATAGCCATTCCACCAAATTCTGGGCTTCTTGGCTTTCGTAGAGATCCAGTTCTTCAGCCCATCTTTTCACCAAGCTATTGTAATTGATCATGAGTAGCGATTTGAATTTTGCTTACGTAAAGGTAAGCACTAAAGCTGCTACCTATGAAAAAAACTATTTTTCTACTCTTTTTTGCGCTACTTCCTCTTTTGGTTTATTCTCAGGAACGAGAGTCAGTTTTCTTTGAATTAGATGGAAATTTCTGGGAAAAGTCCTTGAGTTATCCTCAGTTTTTTGCTCCTGAAAAAAACCGCTTCGGCAGTTCCCGATTATTCATAGGTTTCCCTTTAACAGAAATTTGGGCATTGGGGCTTTTGGGGAGTTATCAGGCCTACTATCAAGCTCAGGAAAACGGATCTTATTTTCGGGAGCTATTTGCCCCTGAACCTGATGAGAATGGAAACCCGATTTACATAGGGAATACCCGGGTTGAATTGCCAGCTGGTCTTCAAAATGATTTGTTTGGAATAGGCCTTTTTTTGAAGCGAAAAGTAAGGCTTGGCAAAAAAAC
>JABXHZ010000091.1 GCA_013373335.1 Cyclobacteriaceae bacterium
GTTGGATCTTTTCAGTTAACAGAGGAGTGGTTCATTTCAACGTATCAGGATGCTGACTTAGATCGCGACTATTATAAATAGTCTAAAAGAGAAGAGATGAAGAGAGTAGCATTAATAATGATGGTACAGATTGTATTTCTAATGGGGTGGAACCAATAAAATGGTACCGAAAAATCTGGTTCGGAAGTTTCAGCAAATACTGAGTTTGATGTAGTTGTCCTGAATGGAAGAGTCATTGATCCGGAAACCCAACTTGATGCGGTCAGAAATATTGGCATAGTCAATGGCACAATTAGCATGATTACGGAAAACAATATCTCAGGTAAAAAGACTATTGATGCGACCGGTAAAATAGTTTCTCCAGGTTTCATAGATCTTCACATGCATGGGCAGAATCTTGGGGCCTACCGAATGCAGGCCACTCAAGGTGTTACTATGGCTCTAGAACTTGAATCTAGTGTGCTTCCCATAGATGAATTCTATGCAGGTCAGGCAAAAAAGAATCTACCTATTCACTATGGTGCAGCAGCAGCCTGGACTTTTGGCATCCTCCCTTTATCGATGCCTCGATAAATTTAGGTCTGAAAGGATATTTCAGCCCACACCAAGGCGATCGGAACATAACATGCGCCACAAGTCACAATTCAACGCAGCTATGCCAAATTGCATCTCATCCCTCCTAAAGTATCGGAGTAAGCTCAGGTACTGCATACCAGTGGTTCTACTGTTGATGGCCGGACCTTCGTGGAGCCAGATAGCCGATAGTGACCCGCAGGACGTACTGAAGCAAAACAAGCTGTATTTCATTCCGCTTCCTGTCATAAGTTATAACCCGGCTTATGGCTTAATTTACGGGGTTTCAAGTGCCGGTAATATACTCCTGGGCCAACATGAGGACACGCGCCTCTCCGCAGGAATTCTATCGGCCACCTATACCTCCTTACAGCAGTTGGTGGTCAAGTTTAACAGTAATATTTATACCCGTGGGGACAATTGGGTGTTCATGGGAGATTGGAGGTACATGATCTCCTCGCAGCCAACTTACGGCCTGGGGACCGGCCCACAATCCGAAATCCTGCTGAATGGGGACCGACCCGGATTTGAACTGGGGGACTACCTGGACGGGGTGGACCAAGCCGAACTTATGGAGTTCCGTTTTTTTCGGTTTTACGAGATTGCTCTCAGGCAAATCGTGGATGATTTCTATGTTGGGGTCGGATTCCATCTTGATAATTACAGGAAAATCCAGGACCGCCTGCTGGACCTGTCGGAAGATCCCCCGGTGATCACCAATCACTTTGCCTACAGCCTATTGCACGGCTTTGAACCGGAGGAGTACGTTATTTCGGGCCCGAGTGTAAACGCTCTTCTGGATACCCGGGATAACATCAACAACCCCTACAATGGCCGGTATGCCTTTATACAATTTCGGATGTTACCCACGTGGCTTGGGAGCAGCCAGGACGCCACTTCGCTCTGGTTGGAATACCGGGATTATATTTCCATCAACAAAAGAGTACCGCGCAACATATTGGCCTTCTGGCTTTATTCTAGCATTTCAGCCAGTGGACAGTTGCCGTATATGGGCCTTCCCGCCCTGGGATGGGATCAGTCCAGCAAGTCGGGCAGGGCCTATCCGCAAGGGCGGTTCCGGGGGGAAAACTTGTTTTATTCCGAAATTGAATACCGGTTCCAGCTACCGATCCGTCTTAAAATACCCCTGATCAATAAAGAACGGAACCATATTGGCGCAGTCCTTTTTGCTAATATGACCACTGCTTCAGCTTCCGACCTGAATGTCCAACTTTTTGATTACTTAAAAATGGGGGGCGGGGCCGGATTGCGATTTATGATGAACAAAAATACTCGTACCAATATCGCGATTGATTACGGGTTTGGGGCCGATAACAAAGGGGCGATCTATTTTGGCCTGAACGAATACTTTTAAAGGAATAAAATGGGGATCGAAGCGGTTTTCTTATCATAAACCTGGAAAGTCCCAATAAAAAACCATCTTTATGAAGAACTGTAAAAACCCATTTCGACTTCTCATTCTTTGCACAGTGTTAGGAATTCTTATTCCTTCACTCAGCAACGGACAAACAGACAGCATCCCGGGGAAGAAAAAACTCAGTTTAAAGGACCCGGAAGACGGAGCGATTGACCTGAGTCAGTACCTGCTGGAGGCCAATGGAGTCCTGCCCGTGGCGATCCCTATAACAGAGCCAGCCGTAGGATATGGCGGCGCCCTGGCATTGCTTTACTTCCACAAGAGCAAAAAGAAGTACAACAGCTATGTGCCGCCCAGTGTTTCGGGGATCGCCGGTTTGTATACTTCCAACCAAACCTGGGGAGCCGGGGCCTTCCACAAGCATATTTTCGGGGAAAACCGGGTACGCACCACCACCGCATTCCTCAAGGCCAATGTGCGCCTGAAATACTACGGGAATAACAGTCCCATCCTGGAAGATAACCCAGTGGGAAT
The DNA here is from genome assembly GCA_013373335.1 of Cyclobacteriaceae bacterium. GTDB lineage: Bacteria > Bacteroidota > Bacteroidia > Cytophagales > Cyclobacteriaceae > Algoriphagus. The sequence continues at coordinate 2,486 of JABXHZ010000091.1, forward strand.
CAACCTGGATTCCTGGGTAATCCTTCAAAAGGCCGAAGTACGCCTGGGAAAATCAAAATTCTATGCTGGGGCCACCTATACCTTTTTCAATACGGAAGTAAGTTTTGATACCATCCCCAACAAGCCTATCATTAACCCGATATTAGAGAGACTGAACATCAATTCAAAAATCAGTTCAATCAAGCCGACTCTGGCCTATGACAACCGGGACAATACCTTTACCCCTGCCCGTGGCATCTATTCCAGGCTTTCGGTAAACTATGCTGCCAAATGGCTGGGTTCTTCGAATGATTTCAGCACACTGGGCACCGATTTTTTCGGATACCTTCCCATTTCCTCGGCTGTCAGGTCCGGATGGCGATTTCAGGGGAATTATCTGCTGGGGGACGCCCCGTTCTACGCCTATCCGTTCATTGACCTGCGTGGGATCCCGGCCATGCGCTACCAGGGCGACAATACCATAGTGGCAGAAACAGAATGGACCTTCAATGTGTACAAACGGTGGTCACTGGTTGCATTTACGGGGGGCGGCAAGGCCTTTAACGATTTGGCGAATTTTGGGTCATTTGACTGGGCCTATACCGTTGGGACAGGGTTCAGGTACAACGTTGCCCGGGTGCTTGGTGTTAACATGGGGGCTGATTTTGCCTTGGGCAATGGCAGGGATTTTGCATTTTATATCGTCTTCGGGTCTTCCTGGCTCTGAGTAGTCCCCGGGCTAACCAAACCTATAGCCTGGCAGAACTAAAGTCGGCTATAGACAGGGCCGTGGGGACGGCCCGATTTACCCAAGTGAACTACGAGTTGCTCAATGATGAAGAATCCCTGGCATTCGAGATACTGGGGTTTGGTCTTTTGAGGATTTTGGCAAGGAGTTTTTTAATCCCCGGGGGACCTGGCAGGAGGGAACGGACACTAGTTATTTGATGTCGGCGGGTAGCACCTTTCCCTATAATTCCCTTTTGGGCCCTATAAACCTGGATATTTCCTGGGTTAACGGAACGAACAATGTTAGGGTTTTTCTCGGAGTCGGGTTCAACTTCAATAAATCGTAACCAAAGGGACTCATTATCCAACTTCGGGAAATCATTCTAGAATCCATGCATGAACAAAATTTTGGCGTACCAAAGCTATGCCGGAAGGTTGGGATGAGTCGCACACAGCTGCACAATAAAATCAAGGCGCTGACAGGTCATTCCACTTCTCAATTCAATATGAAGGTACGCATCCATCAAGCCACGAAGCTATTACGGACTACAGAAATGAATATCAGCCAAGTGGCTTTAGAAGTAGGAATAGAAAGCTTCCCCTATTTCACCCAAAAAATAGGTTTATCTCCTAGCAAATAGAGAGAAAAATCATTTTTGGAACAATAGGATAATTTTTAGGACATATGGTTAAGCCTTATCTGTTTCATTGTTGGATCTTTTCAGTTAACAGAGGAGTGGTTCATTTCAACGTATCAGGATGCTGACTTAGATCGCGACTATTATAAATAGTCTAAAAGAGAAGAGATGAAGAGA
>JABXHZ010000186.1 GCA_013373335.1 Cyclobacteriaceae bacterium
AATTTCTGCAACCGAACTAGCCAAAATCCCTGGAACAGGAAAAGATGGAAGGGTGACAAAGCAGGATATGCTTTCCTACCTCAAAAACAGGACAGCAGGAAATCTCTCTACAAGCCAAGAATCCTCCAAACCTGCTCCATCCATTTCAGAGCCTAAAGTACATGTAAGTGTATCTGCAAGTGATGAAATCATTGAGATGGATCGAATGCGCAAAATGATTGCCCAGCGTATGGTTGATTCAAAGCGTATTTCTCCGCATGTGACTTCCTTCGTAGAAGCGGATATGACAAACATTGTACTATGGAGAGAAAAGAATAAGCATGCCTACAAGGAAAAATATGGAGAGTCTATAACCTATACACCTTTCTTCATAGAGGCCATCGCCAAGGCAATTCGTGATTTTCCAATGATCAATATCTCCGTGGATGGGGACCGAATCATCAAGAAGAAAGACATCAATATTGGAATGGCAGTAGCCCTTCCAACCGGCAATCTCATCGTTCCAATCATTAAGAACGCAGATCAATTGAATTTGGTAGGGATCTCCAAACAGGTAAATGACCTAGCCAATAGAGCGAGAAACAACAAATTGAATGCAGATGATCTATCTGGAGGAACCTATACCGTTTCTAATGTTGGGTCCTTTGGAAACGTGATGGGAACACCCATCATTCCCCAGCCACAAGTAGCTATCATGGCTGTAGGAGCTATTGTTAAAAAGCCTGCAGTTGTGGAAACTCCGACTGGAGATGTGATTGCTATTCGCCACAAAATGTTCCTCTCCCACTCATATGACCACCGGGTAGTCGATGGTTCTTTGGGAGGCATGTTTGTCCGCAGAGTTGCGGATTATCTTGAGGCATTCGATTTAAATTCAACCTTCTAAATAAAAAAGCCCTGGAAAAATCCAGGGCTTTTTTATTTGATTTTTTGAAAATGAAATTCCAATCTTTCCGCCAGGACTCCCAAACGAATGGGTTTCGTTAAATAATCATCCATACCAGATTCGATAGCCGCCAATTTATCATCATCAAAAACATTGGCTGATAAACCAATAATGACTGGCTGCTTAGAAAGATTCATTTTACGAATAATCCGAGTAGCCTCCAGACCATTCATGACAGGCATCTGCACATCCATCAATAGTATATCAAAATTGCCTGATTTTACTTTTTCAATTGACTCCTCTCCATTCCTGGCCACTTCATAGGTAAATCCTAGTTGATCCAACATCATTCCCATCAATTGTAAATTCAGATCATTATCCTCAATCAAAAGGACTTTAAAAGGATATTTTCCGGATGTTTTACGAATGTCAGCCCAGCTGATATCTTTTTCAGGTAATTTACTTTCAGTTGAAACCTGCTTCACCAGCACCGAAAACTCAAATTTAGAACCTTTCCCTAGCTCACTGACTACCTCAAACTCACCCCCCATCAACTCAGTTAGTTTTTTGGCAATAGCCAATCCCAATCCGGTACCTTGGTGACTTCTCGTATTGGAGCTGTCAATCTGATAGAAAGGGTCACTCAAGTGCTGAAGGTGGTCTTTGGAAATTCCAATTCCGGTATCTTCTACACTACACTCCAAAAATCCTGTTTCCTCGCTAATAGGCAAAAAATTTACGTCAACTTTTACTGTCCCTCCTTCTGGAGTAAACTTAACTGCATTCCCGACCAAATTGAGGAACACCTGATTAATTTTAAACTTGTCAGCTTCAATTAGCAAGGGTGAAGAATATCCTCTATGGAACGAAAACTGAATATTTTTCTTAGAAGCAAGGCCTAAAAATATCTTACACTGATTCTCCAACTCTTGGAAAGGATCAAAAACTTCAGGGAGAATTTCCACCTTTCCGGCTTCAATTTTCGAATAGTCAAGAATATCCTTAATAATCCCCAACAGGGTATTCCCGCTACTTTTGATGATATCTACATACTGCTTCTGAATCTTATCCAGTCGAGTTTGTTCTAGGAGATCGATAATACCCAACAAACCATTCATTGGTGTACGGATCTCATGACTCATATTTGCCAAAAACTCCGATTTTGCTCTATTCGCTTTATCGGCAGCAGAAATAGCCTCCATAAGTCCTTTCTCCCAGATTTTTTGCCCAGTAATATCTCGGGAAATGGATATCATCTGGTTTTCATCGAGTGGGAAATACCGATTCTCAAAAAAGCGCTCTTTCCTCGAATTCCTAAAGACCACCTCCACAGAATGAATTTTTCTCGATTTCAAAGCATCTTCAAATGCTTGTTGAACATCTTCCCGTTGGTCTTTTGGGTATATTTCAGCGAAGTTCTTTCCAACTGCTTTTTGTAAATCCGGCAAATCTTTAGCTTCCTCGGGAAGGTGAACATCTAAGATTTCGCCCTGATTATTGTAAATGAAAATAATATCCGGAATACTTCTAATCAGATTTCTAAGTCTATTTTCACTTTCCTGAAGCTTGACTTGTGATTGATATTGTTCAGTGATATCGGTGCAAATTCCCATGCCACCTGAAAAATCTCCATTGGAGTCATAGACGAACTTCTCAAAAATCCTGACCCTGGACTTTTTCCCATCTCTTCGGAAAAAATCATATTCCAAGTCCATAACATCGAGTTTTTGACCGATCTTTTCCAGAACAATCTCTCGGATCCGATTGGCCTCCTCATGAGTCGAATTGCTTTGAAAGGCTTCAATAAATTCCTCCTGATTATACCCTAGGACATCCTGTACTTCCTCACTTACCCGGATTATTTCACCTCTTTGATTGTGAAAGTAGACGAAGCCCCGTAATTCTTGAAGCAATAAAATCTGTTGCTCAAACAAGTCTCTAATTTCTTTGATATTCTTATCCTGCGTTCGCTGGAACTCTAGGCTATTTTTAAGTGAGACCACAAAAAAACCAACAGTACCTACCAACAAAATCATAAAACCCAAGAAAAGAAAAAAGTAGGTTCTGTAGATTCCAGAAGAAAGGCTCTCAATTGGAATTACAAAAACAAAGGCACCTGTCTTGTTTGAAATACTAAATCGGAAGGGATATTGAGAAACCACACCTGCGAAATCTTCCCCATTCTCACTCCAATTAACATCATAAATACCTTTTAAACCTAAAGCTAAATCCTCCTTTACAAGGTTTAATTCATCCCCTGATAATTGAATTTGACTTCTGTTCAACGGAGTAAGAACACCCTCAAAAAAAAGAAATTTGGCTCCTGTTGGGTTTAGGTAATAGTTTTCAGAAAAATCTCTTACATACTCCAAAAAATCCAAGGAGTATAAAATTCGAAATCCCTTTTTACCAATAACTAAAGTAGAATATTTTTTCGAGCTTGATTCCGGAAAACCAGTATCAACCGCTTTTCTAAAAAAGTCATTTCGTTCATTGAAAGTAAAGGTCAAAACAGAATCCTGCATATCCACCCAGGCAGAATCAATAAGGTTTGGAAAGGCATTGAAAAGCCTTCTAGCGGCAGAGGTGAATTCTTCGTCATAATCATCTAGCTCATGCCCGGGGTCTTCCAAATATCCGATCAGGGCCCTTGATTCTTCTTCAAAGCGCCTAATTTCCATTTCCAATCCCCGAGCTGCCAATTCAGATTGCTTACTCAGAAATTCTCTCCTAGAGTCTATTTGCGTATTGTAGATTGCATTAAAAAAGGATAGACCTAAAACCAAAATCAAGAAAACAAGCAGCGACCCAATTAAAAAATTGACCCAAAACTCACCAAAAAATGGACCTTTGATTCTCATTTGATTCTGGGGTTTATTTTTATCATAAACCAATCAATATCATCAAAACGCTGACAGACGGCATTTTGCAAATAGGACTCTGAAACAAAAGGAAAAAAATCCTGGCCTTCCACCAAAAAGTGACTTGCCATTTTTCGAACCTCCCTACTTTTACTATTGAAAAGATTATAATCTGTTATTCGAAAATAATCCGCTTTGATGGTTTCACGATAAACATGGTTCTTTAAAGGCGGCATACTTAAGGATTCAATCGCCGAGGAAGTTCCGGCTACGATATCCCCTTTTCGATTCACTATCAGAAAACTTCCCTCATAATTGTCGAAGAAGTTTTGAATAATCTCGTCAACGGTAACATCTATCCCAATAACGGCGAAAAGCCTATCTCCATCATATACCGGATGAATCAAGGATAAAATCCAGCCTTTTCCGGCAGGATCCACGTATGGTTCCTGAATCCAAATAGGGCCTTTCTCAGAATTGTGTTCTTCATCGGCTTCATAAAAGAAATTGAATTCGGTCACATCGATGTTAGGGTCGATTATATTGACCACATCATAGGAAGGATAAACCCTGGATACTTGATTAGAGGTATTAAAATATACCTGCGCAATATTGACATACTTTGAATACAGGTTGGCAAAAACACTGTCCATTGAATTGGTCAATTTAATTTCCTCCAAGCCTGCTTGATAGTCCGTCGTGGAATTTAAAAGAATAACCGTACTTCTTGCAGTATCGCCCAAGGTAGGAATAGAGGAAAATGCCCCATCCATCCTATATGGATCCGGTAAATCCTGTGAAAGAATGGCTTCCTTATTTTGTAACAAGGAATCCATTTTATCGGCTATTCTCACAATTTCTCTCGTCAAAATTGCTGCTTGTTCTTCTAGAACAGACACCATTTGACTGAGCACTAATTTATCGGATTGATAGCCTTCTTGAACCGAATCACTACAGGCAATCAGAATAAAAAATAAAGAAAATAGACTTCGAACTTTATTCATTTCCTGACGATTTCAGGAAAATTAAAGATTTTCGAGCTGCTTACGTAATGATTTTCCCATTTCTTCAAACCTCAGCTTAACAGAATCAAAAAATTCTCCTTGGAAAAAAGACTCCAAATCCTCCTCAACTAGCACATCCAATTCGTTCACTTTGAAGGTCTGTTCCATAGGACCCAGTTCAAATTTGATCAAGTATTTATTGTTCCAGGAAAAAATACTGATACGAATATCCTCCTGAACCAACTCTTTTACAACTCTCATAGAACTCGTTTGACAGATGCGCTATATGAAATTCTGGATTTTAGCGATGAAGCCACAGAGCAATATTTATCGACGGATAGTGCTACCACCTTAGCAAACTCCTCTTCTTTCGCATCTGGTGATACCAATACAAAATGAAGATGAATATCTGTATAGAAAGAAGGAATTCCTTCATTTCTATCTCCGGTAATTTCCACATAAAAATCGACCACTTCCTTTCGCTTCTTTTTCATCATCAGCACGGCATCTACAGAAGCACAGCCACCGAGAGAACTCAATAGCAAATCCATTGGAGATTGTGCTTTTTTCTCAGGTGCATCGTACATATCGATCTGTACTGTATTTCCTTGCTGATTGACAGCTTCATATTCAAAATCCGCCTTCATTCGGACGGTAACATGTCTGGTATGTGCCATGAATATCTAATGAATAGGTTACATATTTCTTCTATACTGCCCTCCCACTTGGTATAGGGCCTGTGTAATTTGTCCCAAAGAACAATATTTTGTTGCCTCCATCAAACGCTCGAATACATTTTGATTGGAAACTGCGGCTTTTTTCAGGGCTTGAAGTTGTTCCTCTGCCTTTCCCGAATAATGCTGATGAAGATTTTGAAGCGTTTGAATTTGATTTTCTTTCTCTTCCTGTGTGGCTCTAATCACTTCCCCTGGAACAATAGTCGGAGAACCCTCTGAAGACAAGAAAGTATTGACGCCGATGATAGGATATTCTCCGGTATGCTTCAGCATCTCGTAATGCATACTTTCCTCTTGGATTTTTCCGCGCTGATACATGGTCTCCATAGCTCCCAAAACACCACCTCGCTCAGTGATTCGATCAAATTCCATGTAAACCGCTTCTTCCACTAAATCGGTCAATTCTTCGATAATAAAGGAACCTTGAAGTGGATTTTCATTTTTAGCCAATCCCAACTCCTTGTTGATGATCAACTGAATAGCCATTGCCCTGCGAACTGAAGCTTCTGTTGGTGTGGTAATGGCTTCATCATAGGCATTTGTGTGAAGGGAATTACAGTTGTCATAAATAGCATAGAGGGCCTGAAGCGTCGTTCGGATATCGTTAAAATCAATCTCCTGCGCATGAAGGGAACGTCCGGATGTCTGAATATGATATTTCAGCATCTGAGACCGCTCATTGGCACCATACTTCAACTTCATGGCTTTGGCCCAAATTCTCCTCGCCACTCTTCCAATCACCGCATATTCTGGATCAATCCCGTTGGAGAAGAAGAAAGAAAGGTTTGGTGCAAAATCATTCACATTCATCCCACGCGAAACGTAATATTCCACATAGGTGAATCCATTGGAAAGTGTCAAGGCCAATTGAGTAATTGGGTTGGCACCCGCTTCAGCAATGTGGTAACCAGATATAGAAACCGAATAGAAATTGCGGATTTTATGATCGATGAAATATTGCTGAACATCTCCCATCAATCGAAGTGAAAATTCAGTGGAGAAAATACAAGTATTCTGAGCCTGATCTTCTTTCAAAATATCTGCCTGAACAGTTCCTCTCACTTTGGAAATTGTATCGGCTTTGATTCGCTCGTAAACCTCAGCAGGAAGCACCTGATCTCCACTCACTCCCAAAAGCATCAACCCCAGTCCATCATTTCCATCCGGAACAGGTGCATTGTATTTGGGTCTAGTGATACCTTTTTCTTTATAAAGAGATTCAATCTTTTGGTTCACCTCTTCTTCCAAGCCATTGGCCTTGATATAAATTTCACACTGCTGATCAATGGCTGCATTCATAAAAAATGCAGTCATAGTAGCTGCAGGCCCATTTATCGTCATGGAAACAGAAGTCATCGGATCAACCAAATTGAAGCCTGAATACAGTTTCTTCGCATCATCCAAGCAGCATACGTTTACTCCTGAGTTTCCGATTTTACCATAGATATCTGGTCTGTAATCAGGATCTTCACCATAGAGAGTTACGGAATCAAATGCCGTGGAAAGCCGCTTTGCAGGCATGTCTTTAGAGACATAGTGAAATCGCTTATTGGTACGCTCAGGTCCACCTTCTCCTGCAAACATTCGGGTAGGATCTTCGCCTTCTCTTTTGAAAGGAAAAACACCGGCTGTATAAGGAAATTTACCTGGAACATTTTCTCGTAATCCCCATTTAAGTAGCTCTCCCCAAGCCTCATATTTCGGCAAAGCAACTTTTGGAATCCGAGTTCCAGCAAGCGAATTATGAAAAGTCTTTACTTTGATTTCCTTATCCCGGACTTTAAAAATGTAATAGTCTTCCGAGTATCTTTCAGCCTCTTCAGGCCATTCTTCCAGCCACTTTTTATTTTTAGGATCAAGATTAAGTTCCACTTGAGCATACACTTCTTCAAGCTCTTTCAATAAACGATCCTGATCTTCCACCTTAGCGGAAGAAATGGCTTCCATAGATTTTTTGATGGAATACAGCTTTTGAGCAATCTCCTTTTGCTCCTCTACCCAATGATCATAGTTGCGATTGGTCTCAGTAATTTCGCTAAGGTAACGGGTCCGCGCAGGAGGAATAATGTAAATCTTCTCTGAATCACCTCCTGTCAATTCAAAGCTACTTTTAAAATCACCGAACTTCTCCCCGATTCGCTCAATTAATGAGCGATAGAGTTGATTCATCCCAGGATCATTAAACTGAGAAGCGATGGTACCAAAAACCGGAATATCCTCATCCGAGGTTTCCCAAAGATTATGGTTTCGCTTGTATTGCTTTTTCACATCGCGAATCGCATCCAAAGCACCTCGTTTATCAAACTTATTCAGAGCAATGACATCCGCGAAGTCCAGCATGTCAATTTTTTCCAACTGAGAAGCCGCACCATATTCAGGAGTCATTACATAAAGAGAAAGATCTGAGTGCTCAATAATTTCCGTATCCGATTGACCAATTCCGGAAGTCTCCAAAATCACCAAATCAAAACCTGCCGCTTTTACCGTATCAACGGCATCCTGTACATAGCGGGAAAGTGCCAAATTGGACTGGCGGGTAGCTAGGGAACGCATAAATACACGTGGGTGATTTATGGAATTCATACGGATCCGATCTCCCAATAAAGCTCCGCCTGTTTTTCTTTTGGAAGGATCTACTGAAATAATTGCAAGCGTCTTATCCTCAAAATCCATCAAAAACCGACGTACCAATTCATCTACCAATGAAGATTTACCTGCACCACCCGTTCCAGTAATACCTAAAACAGGGGTTTTGCTTGCTTTACTTTTTACCCGAATCCGATCTAAAAGGGAAGCTGATTTTTCAGGGAAATTTTCAAAAGCAGAAATAATACGGGCGAGGGTTCTTTTGTTGGAAGTATCAAATTCAACATCATCGGAAACATCATCGCCGACTGGAAAATCACATTTCTCAACCAAGTCGTTGATCATCCCCTGAAGCCCCATAGCCCGTCCATCATCCGGAGAATAAATCCGGCTAATCCCGTATTCATGGAGCTCCTTAATTTCC